>CAZLJS010000081.1:0-7148 GCA_964559895.1 uncultured Sangeribacter sp. | reverse complement strand
CGGAGGCGAAACCGCGGTCCGCAGCGTTGGAATAGTGTCCTTTTACGGCGTCGCGGATATCGTCTGAGAAGACGGCGATGCCTTGCATCTTGCTAACGTTCTCCTTGAGCGCTCGGCGTTCCGGTGCCAAGGGTGAGTCACCGGCAGTCCAGCCCTCGCCATAGACAAAGATGGAGGGGTTGACCTTCTTCAGCTCGGCAGCCACCTCGTTCATGGTCTCGGTGTCGTGGATAGCCATTAGGTCAAAGCGGAACCCGTCGATATGATATTCAGTTGCCCAATATTTCACGGAATTGATGATGAAATTGCGCATCTGTTGGCGGTCTGACGCGGTCTCGTTGCCACAGCCTGAGGCGTCGGAGTAGTTGCCGTTGTCCCAGTGGCGGTGGTAATATCCCGGGGCGGTGAGCTCAAAGTTGGAGGCGTCGTTGTCGGCGGTGTGGTTATACACCACATCCATGATGACACCGATACCCGCGTCGTGGAGCGCCTTGATCATCTCCTTCATCTCTCTGACACGGCAATAGGGGTCGGATGGATTGGTGGAGTAGGAGCCTTCCGGTGCGTTGTAGTTTAGCGGATCATAGCCCCAGTTGTAGGTGTTCTCCTGGAGATTCATCTCATCTACGGAGTTGTAGTCGTAGGAGGGTAGGATATGTATATGTGTGATGCCCAGCTCTTTAAGATGGTCTATTCCGGTAGCTTCGCCGGTGGCGTTGGTAGTGCCGTGTTCGGTGAGGGCGAGGAATTTACCCTTGTTGGCGATGCCTGAGGATGGGCTCATGCTCATGTCGCGGTGGTGCATCTCATAGATAATCACGTCGGTGAAATTCTCCACCTTGGGGCCTTTGTCTTGTGTCCACCCGGATGGGTTTGTCTTGGCGAAGTCAATGATTGCGGCGCGGTTGCCGTTGATACCTACTGCTTTAGCCCACACGCCAGGAGTCTCGGCGAGCCATTTGCCATCCTTTTTGATTTGGAAGGTGTAGAACTTGCCATAGAGTTTCTCTGCGACGTTGCTGCTCCACGTGCCGGTGCTCTTGTCGAGAGTCATCTGCAGTGTCATCAGCGGGTTGCCACCCTTCCCTTCGGCGTAGATCTTCACCATAGCCTCCTCGGCCTTGGGGCTCCAGAGCTTAAACTGTGTGCCTTGGTTGTTGACTGCCAATTCAAGGTCGGAGCCTTGATAGGTGGGATAATCATTGAATTGCTTGTCGTAGTCGCTTTGTGCCGTCGTGGTGGCGGGGAGTGCGATGCTTAGTGCCAATGCGGCGTTCATGATGATTTTCCTTTTTGATATCATTTCTCTTAAGATTATATTCCTGTAAAGTCTTTTATTTTAAATTGTTAATCCAGTTGGCAATATCGGAGAGAACCTCTGTGGAGATTGTCTCTTCGATATGCATATATTCGTTAGCGTTACCTGTGGTGGCATGCTGGAAGAGGTGGTTAAGCCCCTCATATTCTTTTATTAGATTATCCTTATTGTCGGGTAGATATTGGCGCATTAGCGTCATGTTGTCTGTGCAGAACACCTGCATATCGAGGGTGCCGTTGATAGCCATGGTTGGTACTTTAGTGGCCTTGATATACTCGGCGGGGTCGAAGGTGATGAAGTATCTTATCCACGCGTTGGCATCGGTGACGGTTGAGCGGAATCCTTTGCGCAACATGGGTGGTATCTTGGCACCGCTCTCGCTCTCCGCATCGGCAAGCAACGCGTCGGCATCGACGGTGGCGGGGTCACAAACTGCTAATTTGCGATAATATACCGGTAATACCTTCTCCGTATCTGTCACCATCTGCTTGGGCGATTTGCGCATCTCCAGTGAATGGATGTTCTGCTTGACGAGCACATCGCATCCCGACCGGGCACATCCCGCCATAGATACTATGAAGTCGGCGTTGCCTTGCGAGGCTAGCATGAAGGCTATGTCGCCACCTTCGCTATGTCCGAGGATGCCGATTTTGCCAAAGGAGCCAAGCGCTTTGACGTACTTCACAGCCGCGGCGGCGTCAGAGCAGAAGGTAAGCGTGGTGGCATTGGCGTTATCTCCGGTAGAGCTGCCGTAGCCGCGGTCGTCGTAGCGTAGCGTAGCAACGCCATGGCGTGCCAGATAGTCGGCGATGACAGCAAAGGGCTTATGGTAAAATAGCTCCTCATCGCGGTTCTGGAGGCCGCTGCCGGTGACCATTATCACTATCGGCATCTCCTTCTTCACCTCTACGGGATATGTGATGGTGCCGCTCAGTATGGCGCTGTCCAGAGGGTTGACAAACGTCACCTCTTCGCATTTGTATGGGAATGGTGCTTGTGGCGTCTGCGGACGATTGGGTGTCGTCATTCCTGGTGTCAACGTTAGGTCAAATTCATATCCATTTTGGCGGAATTTGCCCACTATTTGCCCACCTTTCTGCGTGGCATCGTATTCCACATTGATAACCGGTATCTTGATAGTGAAAGTGGAGTCGGAGGTGAGAGTAAATTCGGTAGGTATATCTTTAGCACCCTGGTTGGGACTATCCATAAGACATTTAGTATCGCCTGCTTCAGTAGGATTGAAATGAAATACTAAAGGGAGTTTATTGCCGCCGATAGAGAGATTGCCCTGCCAACTACCTCTCGGCGCTGCCGCGAAAGCGGGTAGAGCTAAGATCATGGCTGAGAATATAGCGGTTAATTTCTTCATGTTCGTCTAATTGATGTTGGTAATGTGCAAAGTTAATGAAAAAATCCCAGGTTATTGTAAGATGATAAGTCTTATGAGTCTTATGAGTCTTATAAGTCTTATAAATCTTATAAATCTTATACGACTTATACGACGCATAAAAGGGAAAGGGGGTGCCTCACGGCAGCCCCTTTCTGATTGTGGATCTAATTGTATGGAAAAAACTCTATTTATATTTCATTGTTGTCTTACAAGAGTCCTAATCTGCGGAGTTCTGAAGTGAATACGAACAAAAACTGTACCAATCAGAACCATGGAGAGAATTAAGGACACACGAAAAACTGCGCCGCAAGAAAGTAGCGTAGATATTAAAGATTATTTACGGAGATAGGAGTGTTTTAAATAATATCAAATATCCCTACTTTTGCTATGGCGTCTCTTCCTAAAAGTGATGGGAGAGATGGAGGATAAATCCATAGCGTCAACGACAGTGCGTAAATTTTTCGGGGCAAAGGTAGTGCAAATTTTTCTAATTGGCAATATCTTTCCCTTCTGTTTTAAAGAAATTTAATAGGTTTAAATGTTTTGTCCGATAAAATTAACTGAAAAATGATAAAAATAATGCTTGGCGAGATAAAAAATCAGCTTAATATTGCGGAAAAAGTATTACCTTTGTAAAAATTTGGATAAATGGCATCCGGACTAGAAGAAATGTTGGAGACCCTTAGCGCGAAAATCGAGGCTATGGGGTCGCGAAATGAAGAGCTACAGCGTCTGCTCACGCTACGACAACGTGAGGTGGAAGACCTGCAGCACGACAAGCAGCTGCTGCAAGATAAAGTGGCTCGCTTGGAAGGAGACAACAAATTCCTGAAGGTCTCTTATCGCCTCGCATCCTCCCCCAATGATATCATTGAGACGAGGAGGCTAATATCCGGATTAATACGCAACATCGACAAATGCATTTCCGAGCTGAAGGAATGAACCGATGAAAGAAACAGACGACATAGATATCAGTGTAAATATCGCAGGACAGCCCCTGGTGGTGACCGTGCCATTCTCCCGCCAAGACTCGGTGAGAGAAGTGGAGGCGCATATCGAGAGCTTGCTCCGTCGTTGGAAAAAAGAATACCCCAACAAAAGCGAATATGAGCTGATGGCTATGCTTACATATCAATATGCCTCTTATTACTTCGCAATGAGAGAGAGACAGCACAACACCATGGGTTTCCTTGAGAAACTCAACAGCCGGCTCGACGTCTTACTTAAAGACAACGACGCCGCCGTTAAGCAGTGATGCAGATTTGAATATTTTATATCCAGACACTTCGGGTTAAGTGCACGGATATGCCTCACGCGAGGCACTGTTTTTTCATTTGTACACCTAACAGTTTCCGGTCTGATTTATGTGGATGACTTGTAGTAATTTTTAATAGACCGATTTTAAACAAATATAAGACAACAAAAAAGACAACAAATAGAACAATATGGAGACACAACAACTCATATGGATATTAGTGGCGTTGGCATGCGGTGCCATAGGGTTCTTCCTTGCCCTCAACTATAGCAAGAAGAACGCTAAGTCCGCGGCTTTACGCATAAAAAGCGAAGCTGAGCGCGATGGCGAAATCATCAAAGAGAAAGCCCAGCTACAAGCTAAAGAGGAGAAAATGCGCATCGTCAATGATGCCGAGAAACAGGTGCAACAGAAAATGCAGAAAGTGCAACAGTCTGAACAACGCGCCAAACAACGCGAACTCCAACTCAATCAGCAACAAAGCGAAATGGCGCGCCGTAAAAACGAGCTCGACACCATGCGCATCAACCTCGATAACCAACAGCAAGTCATGAACCAGCGTAGCGCTGAGCTCGACCGCTTGCACCGCGAGGCTCAAGATGAATTGGAGCATATCTCTGGCCTCTCTGCCGAAAGCGCTAAAGAGAAACTAATCGAATCCCTTAAGGATGAGGCACGTACAGCCGCAGCAGGATATATCAATGATATCATGGATGAGGCGAAGCTCACCGCAGGTATGGAGGCTAAAAAGATTGTCGTCCAGACTATCCAACGCGTAGCCACCGAGACCGCCGTGGAGAATTCCGTGACCGTATTCCACATTGAGAATGACGAGATCAAAGGTCGCATCATTGGTCGTGAGGGCCGCAACATTCGTGCTCTCGAGGCCGCAACAGGTATTGAGATTATCGTCGATGACACCCCCGAGGCTATCGTCCTTTCAGGTTTTGACCCCGTGAGAAGAGAGATTGCCCGCTTGGCACTCCATCAGCTCGTGGTCGATGGCCGTATCCACCCAGCCCGCATCGAGGAGGTGGTAGCTAAGGTACGCAAACAGGTCGAGGAGGAGATCGTAGAGACAGGTAAACGAACTGCCATTGACTTGGGTATCCATGGTTTGCATCCGGAGCTTATCCGCATGGTAGGACGTATGAAATACCGTTCCAGCTATGGCCAGAACCTATTGCAACACTCACGCGAGACAGCCAACCTCTGTGCCGTCATGGCCTCAGAGCTTGGTTTGAACCCCAAGAAAGCACGTCGCGCCGGTTTGCTCCACGATATAGGCAAAGTGCCTGACGATGAGCCCGAATTGCCGCACGCTATCCTCGGTATGAAGCTTGCTGAGAAGTTCAAAGAGAAACCTGAGATCTGCAACGCCATCGGTGCTCACCACGACGAGGTGGAGATGACATCCCTATTGGCACCTATCGTACAGGTCTGCGACGCCATCTCAGGCGCACGCCCCGGTGCCCGTCGCGAGATCGTGGAGGCTTACATCAAGCGTCTTAACGACCTTGAGCAGTTGGCTCTCTCTTATCCCGGCGTTATCAAGACCTATGCCATCCAGGCTGGTAGAGAGTTGCGCGTAATCGTAGGCGCCGAGAAGATTTCCGATGAGGAGACCGAGAAACTCTCAGGTGAAATAGCTAAGAAGATTCAAGACGAAATGACATATCCGGGACAGGTTAAGATCACCGTTATCCGTGAAACCCGTGCCGTAAGCTTTGCCAAATAATCCTAAATATAATGGCAGACAATAAAGAGATAGGCTGCGGTCGCGGTCATTGTGAAGAGTGTCCGCGCCGCGAGATGGGTTGTTCCGGGCACTCCGTCGGTATGACGGGGCGCGGAAAGCTGATGTGCCACAACTGGCTCGCCGATGTCACCACTGCCAAGGATTGCGAATATGTAGAGGTGCAGTTTAAGAACACTCGCAAGAGCTTCTACACCAATCCTTCAGGTCTGGACATAGCCATCGGTGACACCGTGGTAGTGGAGGCGTCGCCCGGTCACGACGTCGGTCAGGTCACTATGGTTGGACCCTTGGTGCTGCTGCAGATGAAGCGTGCCAACCTGCGTAGCGACTTTGCCCCGAAGAAGATATTCCGTCATGCCCGCGAGGCAGATATGGAACGCTTCGAGGAGGCGAAAGCACGCGAACACTCCACCATGATTGAGTCGCGTAAGATTGCCGAGAGCCTCCAACTGGATATGAAAATCGGTGATGTGGAATATCAAGGTGATGGCGGCAAAGCTATCTTCTACTACATCGCCGACGAACGTGTCGATTTCCGAAAACTTATACGCATCCTCGCCGACACCTTTAAGGTGAGGATTGAGATGAAGCAGATTGGTGCCCGTCAGGAAGCGGGCCGCATCGGCGGTATCGGTCCCTGTGGCCGCCCGTTATGCTGCGCCAGCTGGATGACAAAGTTCGCCTCTGTAGGTACTAGTGCCGCCCGTTTTCAGGACCTCTCCATGAACCCGCAGAAGCTGGCAGGACAGTGCGCTAAACTGAAATGCTGCCTCAACTTTGAGGTGGATACATATATGGAAGCGCAGCGCAAGTTGCCGCACAAGGATATCAATCTGGAAACTAAGGATGAGACGCTTTACTACCTCAAGGCGGATATCCTCAAGCGTGAAGTCACCTATAGCACCGCCAAAGGACAAGCAGTGAACTGCGTCACCATACCCGCGTCGCGTGCCTTTGAAATCATCGCACTCAATAAGCGTGGCATCAAGGTCGATTCCGTGGTGAAAGAGGCAGGTGAACGTGACGCCGCTGATAAGGATTACTTCGACTTGGTAGGGCAGGAGAGCCTAACCCGCTTCGATAAGTCCAAGCGTAAAAAGAAAAAGGGTAAAGCCGGAGGCGCTGCCAAAGGTCAGGATGCCAAGGCGTCGCAGCCTAAAGGTAATAAGCCGCAGGAGCAGGGCAATAAGCAGTCCCAAGGCGCTAAACCAGCTCAAGGCGGTAAGCCAAAACAGCAGCCCCAAGGTGGCAACAAACCCCAGAAGCCGCAAGGCCCCAAGCCCCAGCAAGGTAAACCCGGTGGTGCCCCAAACGTGAATAAAAAACGCAAGAAACCGGAACAACAATAGAATCCGCTTAAATTATATATAGGCGTTGATGAACGCAATAATGAAAATAATAACGCGCGCTGTGATATTTCTCC
>CAZLJS010000080.1:0-7170 GCA_964559895.1 uncultured Sangeribacter sp. | reverse complement strand
TCCTTTTCGCTGTCATTTAAAATGGTAGAATCAGGCAAAACATTTGACACGAGGACATTGCCTTCGTATTCCCCAATCGGGCGAAGTTCCTGGTGAATCTCATCAAACTGGCTATAAAGTTTCTCCCATCTATCCGGTACCGGACCGAAATCTATAGCGCGGAAAGATAGTCCGGTAATAGCGATGCCACGCTGACGATATGACAAAAAGTCAATGTAGAAGAGAAGCTTGTTCATTTTAGTACAAAACACCTCGCCGCACTCCTGTATAACAGTAAGCATAACGGCTTTTACTCGCTCAAGAGAGATAGGTGAATAGCCATTTTCTGCTCCACGTGCCACGCTGAATAATCTGTGGCACTCATACGCATCAATACGATATTTCTCTGATTGCGCGATTACCTGTTGCACTTTTGCTGTAATGCTATTGTATTCCTTATCTGAGAGTAGCTGTCTTGCAGACTCTACTAAATCCAAAAACACTTTGGGGTTCATGATTGAACGAATCATGCGGCCATTTGAAACGCTTGGCACTTCTCCGGTTTCATACAGTCGCCACTGGTTCGTGCCGATGCCCAATATTGTTGACATCTTTGCTGCGGAAACGCCATAGCGTGCACGTGTAGCAATAATCTCGTCAGTAAATGGAATACCATATTTTGCACGATATTGATTGGTTACCTGCAGAAAACCAGCATCGTCGCTTTCGTTGGTGGTAAATTGCTCATGCGTATCTTCGCACACGTATGCCGTATGGATATACTCATAATCCTCTCCACGAAAGTTCCATGTACGAGGCACGTACACGACCTTCATCTCCTTACCTGTATATGGACTTAACATACTTATATCTTTTAGTTTTCTTTGAACGGATAAATCAATGGATGCTCAGCGATGTGGAAGGAGATACAAATCGTCTGACTTGTCACGCCTGAAATCATCACTTTTATGTAGATTTCACGACCCTTTACATCTTTGCCGAATACCCACATCTCGCCGAGCCTATTCAATTCGTCAACGACGGGACCTTGAACGTAATCTTCAACACGCAGATTCTCAATCACGACAGTTCTATATGATGGTACAATCTCCAGTTCCTGCAATGTAGCTTGGTTTTTACCTCGATCATCACGGAACAAGATGCCGAAAATCTTCATCTTAGTGTGAAGTTCATTTAGAAATGTCTCTACATCTTTCGTTGTTATCATTTGATTATCTCCTGTTTACATCGCAAAAGTAGATATTTTATTTCTTATAAACAAATTATCCAACGATAAAGTTGAATATGTAGCCTTTTATACGCGATTAGTAATCGTGCGAAGAAATATAATCTTTCTTTATTTACCAAAAAGTTACGGCAAATATTAGAAGATGCCGTAACTTAATAAACCCAATATTTAGTGACCTGCTTGTTATCAGATTTCCTCATTATCGGCCTCCGGCAGAGGATGTCTCTATGTGGGTGTCCGCATCTATCATTTTGTTTACACTGCGTTTCTGACGCCCCCACTGAAGATTGTAGGAGATGTTGACGATGGGTATAGCAGACAAGTTAAGACGATAGTGGGTGGTGTTGCTGTTATAGCGGTTCAGCGACTCGCTGCCGGTGTCATATCATGCGAAACTGCAGTGTCGTTGCTTATGCTATCACCGACCGCTGTGTTAACATCCTGTGCTATTGCCACGAGCGGGGCTAAAAAGATTGATGCAAATGAGATAATAAATTTCATTCTTATCGAGTTTGTCATTTTACATTTAGGGAATTATAAAACCACAATGTTATCGGCGCAAAGTTATAAAAAAAAGAACTCGCAAAAAATATAAGCAAAAAAACACCCGAGCACGTCATAGCGCTCGGGTGGATTCCTATATAATAGTATTCTGTTTATTTCTCTTTGATGAGGTTTACGCAGAGAGAACCGATAATCAGCGACACACCTGCCACGATCATCATGATGTATTGCGGTGCTACCTCGCCTTCAACGCTGAAGATAGAGAGGATATGACCACCGATCAGTGCGCCTACGATCTGAGGCAAGCAGATGGAGCAGTTAAACAAGCCCAGGTATGTGCCGATGTTGCCACCCTTGAGTGAGTTGGTGACGATGGTAAACGGCCATGCAAGCATTGCTGCCCATGCACATCCTATCAGTAGGAACGGGATGAAGAGCAGGTATTGGTTGCTGATAAATGCTGTCATGATAAAGCCGATACCGCCTAAGATTAAGCTCAAGGCGTAGGAGAACTTTCTGCTACCTAGTTTGGGAAGCAATACCGCCCAGATGACGGAGCCCACAGCTTGTACGGCAAAGAGGATACCTACCCAGTCACCTGCTGCGTTATACTCCTTGGAAGTGGTGTCGAGGTCCTTCTTAGTAGAGAAGCTTGCCCCCTTGGGGTCGGAGATTGTCTTAGACTCTGAGTCCTCGCTTACCATCTTGCCGGTCTGTTTGTCTTTGGTGAAGATTGAGGCTGTGGTGATATTCACATTGCCGGAGAGGTCTTTGATGGCATCTTCGTTGACTACTTTACCCTTCTCAACAGCGAGAACGTCGTTAACGAGGATATAGTTGGCGCTGAAGGATGACTCATTGCCTGAAGCGTCGGTGACGGTAAGGCCTGTTACTCTATCCACGGTGGGAGTGTCGAACGCTTTAGTAGCGATGGCACCTGTGGTATATGTCCACATAAAGAGGAATGCGATCCAGCAGAAGAACTGTACGGCGCTGACGGTCCAGAATGTGCTCGGAGCTTTAGCCAACAGTTTGATGAGATTGGTTTTCTCTTTGGGCTTGTCGGCGTCTGCCGCTTTTTCTTCGATGCCGTTGTATTCGTTGTATAATTGCGGTGGCCACTCTTTGATTTTAGCTAAGGAGTAGATGACGCAAAGGATAAGGATAGCGGCACCAATATAGAATGACCATGCCACGGAGGGCGGAACCACACCTTCCGGAGCTGTGGACTCGATACCTACCCATGCCAAGCAGAAGGGGAAGATGAAGCCCACGATACTTCCTGCGTTGCAGAGGAAGCTCTGGATGGAGTATGCTTTACCTTTCTGTTTCTCGTTAACCATATCGCCGACAAGCATCTTAAATGGTTGCATTGCCATGTTGATAGAGGTGTCGAGAAGCATCAGTGCTATCAATCCCATAAGGATGGCGCCGGAGATGGTCAAGCCGAAGCTGCCGGCGTTGGGTAAGAGACACATCACGATCACAGCTGCTACAGCGCCTACGATGAGGTAGGGGAGGCGGCGGCCAAAGCGTGTCCATGTCTTATCGCTTAATGATCCAACGATTGGTTGTACTATCATGCCCATCAACGGTGGTAGTATCCAAAAATAGCTCAAATCATGAGGGTCTGCACCTATTGTGGCGAAAATCCTTGATACGTTTGCACTTTGTAGCGCATAGGCTATTTGAACTCCAAAAAATCCAAAGCTCAAATTCCATAGTTTCCAGAATCCTAAATCAGGTTTAGTTCTCATTTTATGGTATCTGTTTATTAGTTAATTGATTATTATTTTCTTAATTGTTTGTCTGTGAGTATAGCCATGCTATCTCTTTGTCCCAAATAGTGTCGTCGGGAGTCTCTAGTATTAGCGGAATATTGTCGAAGCGAGGGTCTTGCATCAGACGAGTGAAGAAGGCGTTGCCCATAGTGCCGGTGCCAATAGAGGCGTGGCGGTCTATGTGTGAGCCTAAATCTTTGAGGTCGTCGTTGATGTGCATTCCGCGGAGGTATTTGAAGCCGATTATTGCATCGAAGTCTTGCCATGTCTTGGCATAGCCTTCCTCTGTGACAAGGTCATATCCTGCGCTATAAGCGTGGCAGGTGTCGATACATACACCTACGCGGCTCTTATCCTCTACTTGGTCGATAATCTGTGCGAGCTGCTCGAAGGTATATCCGAGGTTGGAACCTTGTCCGGCAGTGTTTTCAAGAACCACTGTCAATCCGGCGGTCTTCTCCAGCACGATGTTGACAGACTCTGCTATTCTGCTCAAACACTCATCCACGCTGATAAGTTTGAGGTGGCTCCCGGGGTGGATATTGAGCATAGTGACACCTAAAGCGTTACAGCGCTCTATCTCCGCCAAGAATGAATTGATTGATTTCTCACGTTTTTCATCCTCCGGTGATCCAAGGTTTATAAGGAAGTTGCTGTGTGCTAGAATTTTATCGGGAGTATAGCCATACTCTTCGCAGCTCTTTTTGAATTTAGCAATTGCGTCAGGTTTTGGCATCGGTGAATTCCACCGTGATGAAAATCCCGGAAACAAAGCAAACGCTCCAGCCCCAATCTCATGGGCTCGTATAGGGGCATTCTCTATCCCACCGCCTACACTCACATGGGCTCCTATGTATTTCACGTTGTTGTCTATTAGTCGATTTTTTATTCTGTATTTCGCCATTCCGGAGTAATCCTAAAGCAATCCGAAAGCTAGCCTACAAAGTTAATAAATATTTTTTAAGTTAATGGTATATCGTGGTAGTTTTTTTGAATGACAGAAAAAAGCATTAAATTTGCACTTGTAAATAGATTCCGGATTATGAAGATTTCAAAAGCAAAAGTCTCTTTTATAGCATCTTTAAAGATGAAAAAACACCGTGATTCCAATGCTATGTTTGTCGCGGAAGGTGAGAAATGTGTCGGTGACCTATTGCCATATTTCAAGCCGGTAGTAATAGTGCTGAGAGAGGGATTCATTGCCAATGATAATATCATGAAATTCCTTGGTAATCATCGGGATATAACTTTTGAGGCAACGGCTAAAGAATTGGATAAGATGACCTCTTTTTCAACCTCTTCGCCTGTCTTAGCAGTGTTTGAGAAACCAGATTATGAGGTAGATGAGTCGCTGATAGCTAACGATTTGTCGTTGGTGCTGGATGGCGTTCAAGACCCGGGCAACTTAGGCACGATTGTCAGGTTGGCTGATTGGTATGGCGTGACGCAGATATTCTGTTCCAGGGAGACGGCCGACGTGTATAATTCCAAGGCTGTGCAATCCACTATGGGCGCTTTGTCGCGTGTGAAATTATTCTATTGCGACCTCCAACAACTAATTGAACAACATGAAGATATGCCGGTCTGTGGCTTGCTTCTCGACGGGGAAAATATCTACCGTAGCGAACTCCCAAAGGCCGCGTTTGTGGTGATGGGAAATGAGGGCAACGGTATCTCGCAAGACATAAGACGCAAGGTCACTTCGTCGCTACTGATACCATCCTATCCGCAAGGTGTTGCAACGAGCGAATCACTCAACGTGGCAATGGCTACGGCGATAACATTATCGGAGTTTCGTCGCAGACTATGTTGATACTTATCTTGCAGTGTATTAGGAAAATAGGTTGGCAAGCAGATCCTCTACTTTGCCTACTTCAATTATCTTGATTTTGAATTTCCCCTTCATCCCCTTCAGGTTTGCTTTGGGGATAATAATTGTGTCGAAACCAAGCTTTTGCGCCTCTGCTACGCGCTGATCAATGCGCGATACGGTGCGTATCTCTCCTGACAGCCCCACCTCTCCAACCATAGCGACACCTTCAGACAGCGCTATGTCGAAGTTTGACGACATGATAGCGGCTATTATCGCGCAATCCAATGCCGGATCCGATACTTTCAACCCACCTGCGATATTGAGAAACACATCCTTCAACGCCAATTTGAATTTAGCGCGCTTTTCCAGCACTGCCAACAGCATATTTAGTCGTTTGGGGTCGGTGCCTGTCACGGAACGTTGTGGCGTACCGTACGCGGCAGTGCTGACCAAAGACTGCACCTCCACCAGGAACGGACGTGTCCCTTCGGTAGTGACGCCTATTGATATTCCCGACATTGACTCTGTGCGGTTAAGCGATAATAGCATCTCTGATGGGTTCTTCACTTCGCGCAATCCCTCAGATACCATCTCGTAGATACCAATCTCGTTGGTGGAGCCGAAACGGTTCTTGATAGGCCGTAACAGACGATAAAGATTTTGCCGATCACCCTCGAATTGAAGCACGGTATCTACTATATGTTCCAGCACCTTAGGACCTGCTATCATGCCATCCTTGTTGATATGTCCTACCAATATCACAGGTACGCCGGACTCCTTGGCATACCTAAGTATTCGAGCCGTACATTCACGCACCTGCCCGATGCTCCCTGCCGTGGATTCTATCTCCGTCGTGGCGATGGTCTGGATGGAGTCAATTACCACCAATCCCGGTGACATCTTTTTAGCTTGATTAAGTATATTCTCCAAGGATGTCTCACAGAGGATATAAACGTTGTCAGCGATTTTACCTATTCTGTCGGCACGCAGTTTCAGCTGAGTCTCGCTCTCCTCACCCGATACATAGAGGATATCTCTACCTCGCATGCTCAGGATATTTTGCAGTAGGAGAGTGGATTTGCCTATACCCGGGTCACCACCGATGAGCGTTAGCGAACCTCTCACCAAGCCTCCGCCAAGGACTCTGTTGAGCTCCGAGCTGGGCATATTGATACGTGGCTGTTCCTGTGTGTCTATCTCTGAGATTTTAACCGGTGTGGCATTCTCCCCTTTGGTGCTTATAAATCCTTTTGTTTTAGTTGTGCTGACGACCTCCTCTTTAAACTGGTTCCATTCACCGCACGCAGGACATTTACCTAGCCATTTGGGGCTTTCATAGCCGCAATTTTTGCAGAAAAAAACTGATTTCGTTTTCATAGGATACTGAATGAGTCGGCATCCTTCCATGCCGGAAATTTCTCTCTGAAGCGTGATAATTTATCCATATCCAGCGATGCGTAGATGAATGGCGAGCCTTCGTTGACTACGTTGATGCTTTTCCCTTTGAAGTCGTAAATGGCGCTCAGACCATCGTATTCAAAGCCGTTGAGGTCGGTGCCTTTGCAGTTTACCGCACATACATACGCCTCATTCTCAATGGCGCGGGCCTTGAGCAACTGTTCCCATGCGTTAACTCTCACCTTGGGCCAATTGGCTACGGCTATCAATGCATCATATTCGTTGTTGGCATTGCGGCACCAGACGGGAAAGCGTACATCGTAGCAAATCACCATCGCCAAGTTCCATCCGCGATACCTCACTGCCAGCCGTTTATGTCCGTGAGAGAATACTTTATCCTCGTTAGCCATGGTGAATAGGTGCTTCTTATCCTCAAAGGTCTCCTC
>CAZLJS010000079.1:0-7333 GCA_964559895.1 uncultured Sangeribacter sp. | reverse complement strand
GTGACGAATATGTTTCTCCACTCCAACACATCGCTGATGCACGTGTTGTTTAACATGTTCTCCTTATATATGTTTGGTAGAATGTTGGAGATGGTGTGGGGTTCCAAACGTTTTTTGCTATTCTATTTCGTCTGCGGCATCGGAGCAAGCATCATGCAGGAGCTGGTGTGGCACCTGTCGTATATGCAGGACTTCGTGTATCGTTTGGCGGAGCTCAACAATATGCCCACGTCACAGATGCAGGCATTGGTAAGCAAGGCGATGGCCGACAGTGACCCCGAGCTGCTGTCATCGTTGACGATGTATAAGAACTCTATGGTATGCATAGGCGCCTCCGGAGCCGTGTTTGGCATCCTGTTGGGATTCGCGTTCGTGTTCCCCAATCTGCCGCTATATATTATGTTTATACCGGTGCCTATCAAGGCAAAATATATGGTAATCGGCTATGCCGTGATTGAGTTCTTCCTGGGTGTTACCCCGAGTCTCAGCGGCACCATCGCCCACTTCGCCCATCTGGGTGGTATGTTCTTCGGACTATTGCTTATATTATATTGGCAAAAGAAGGGGACCTTGGGTCGCCGTTACTTCTAAACCGCAACAGTTATGGCATATAGATATCATAAGTTGTCAGCCACCGCCACTCTGATACTCGTCAATGTGGCGCTGTTTCTCGTGGTGACCTTCTTGAGTATGTTGAGAGTCACCGCGGTAGGGGGATGGCTGGCGTTGCCATCATCGCTGACGCAGCTTATGTATCAACCCTGGTCGATAGCTACATATATGTTCCTACACTTCAACTTCTGGCATTTGCTGGTGAATATGCTTTGGCTGTTGATGTGTGGCAGAATATTAGCGTTGACGGTAAGCGATAAGATCGTCTGGAGCGTTTATATATGGGGAGGCATCGGAGGTGGCGTGCTGTATCTGCTCAGCGGGCTGCTGCTTGGTGGGTTCCCGTCGGTGCTGTGTGGCGCCTCGGCGTCGGTGATAGCGCTGATGATAGCTGCCGGACTGCGTTCGCCCGACATGGAGGTCAACCTGATGCTCCTCGGTCCGATACGGCTTAAATGGATAGTCGGCGTGGCGGTGCTGATCATGCTCTTCGGAGGTGGCGGCAACATATACGCCCATATAGGTGGCGCCCTGGCAGGTGTGCTACTTTACATATATTACTTCAAGCCGCGTCGTTGTAGGGCAAATAAGCCGAAGCCGCAAAAGATGACTCGCGATATGCAGCGCGTGCTCAAACAGCGGCGTACTGACAATGACCGACTAAACACCCTTATCGACAAGATACGCCTCTCGGGGTATCAGTCACTATCTGCTAAAGAGCAAACGGAGCTGGCACAGCTTTCCAATAAGCTAAAGACCGCCCCTAAAGAGTTCTCAAATAAGTAATGAGTCCGGCAACGGAATAGAGATAAAAGAAAGAAGACAATGACATTGAATCCGGTAGTAGGAATATTGAAATTAGCGGCGAAGATAGCGTCGTTGGTGCTATATTTTGTTACCATAATATCCGCTTATGGTGGGCACATCTCTCCGCATCTATGGAGTGTACCCTCCATGGCTACCCTTATCTTCCCCTACCTGTTTATCCTGACGGTATTGGTGGGTGTGGCATGGCTGATAACTAGGAAATATATCCCTGCCATCCTTGCCGGCGCCACTGTGGTGCTATGCTATCCTATGGCCGTCGATGCTACCCCCTTGTCATGGTCCAAGAGTCCCAAAACAGGCGACAACTGCTTCACCCTAATGAGCTACAATATCATGGGTATGATGGACCAGGAGAACCCCGGACAGGAGGCTAGATACCTGCGCCCGTTGCAGTATCTTATCGACTGTAAAGCCGACGTGATATGTCTGCAAGAGTCCTATGGCATACCTGAAAAGAATAAGATGAGCAATGCTGTCAACAGCCTCACCGATACGATATATAAGCTTTATCCCTTTATTATCAACGGCAATTCCACCGATGTCACTCTCCTTTCCAAATATCCTGCGGTGGAGGGTAAGCTCACATCGCGACAACGACGTCTCTGCCGCCTATACCATCTGCGCATCAACGGCGCCAGAGTGGATGTGGTCACTACCCATCTCGCTTCATATCAGTTGGATAACACGGATAAAGAGATAGTTAGCGATATTAATTCCGTCAGAACGGCGCGTCGTAGCCTCTCTGACTTCCGCCACACGGTGTCGCATAAGCTCAGTAGCGCCTTCAAGGAGCGCGCCGAGCAGGCAGATATCATACGCGAGATAGCCGACAGCTTGCAAGGCAACCTCATCATTTGCGGCGACTTCAACGATGTGCCCTGTTCCTGGACATATCGCACCATCAAAGGTGACGACTTCAGCGACGCCTATTCCAAGACCGGATTCGGCCCGCTGGTGACATATAATTCCCACGGATTCTATTTCCACATAGACCACGTGCTTTATCGTGGCGAACTGGAGGCGTTGGACCTCGTAAAAGGCAAAGTCAAGAGCTCCGACCATTATCCACTATTCGCTACCTTCAGATTCGAGAATAATTAACTCTAATACTTCTATATTAATGAGACGAACATTATTAACCTCCGCGGTGGCTCTGGTGTTGGGCGCCGCATCAATTTCCCCGCTGACTATGCAAGCGCAAGAGAGAACAAACCCGTTTCTTGTGCCATACACTACGGTCTATGGCATCCCTCCCTTTGAGGAGATAACCACAGCAGACTTCTTGCCTGCCATCAAAGCCGGCATCGAGGAGCAGAAACAGAATATCTACAACATCGTGCGTGTCCGTTCTACTCCTGATTTCGACAATACAATCCTACCTTTGGAGAATCTCAGCCCCATCCTCGACAGAGTATCGGGCGTGTTTAATCATTATTCCGAGGCTATGACCTCCGACGAGCTTGACGCCGTGGCTGACGAGGCTACCCCGTTGCTCAACGAAGCGGCAAATAGCATCTACCTCAACGACCAACTATTCCAACGCGTGAAACAGGTCTATGACAACCGCGATAAGCTCAAACTTAGCGCCGTGCAGAAACGCGTTGTAGAGAAATATTACAGAGAGTTTAGCGAGCGTGGCGCCGCTCTCGATGCCGACAAGAAGGCTGAGCTGGTGAAGCTCAACGATGAGCTGTCGAAGCTATACCTTCAGTTCAACCGCAACCTTCTTAACGCTACCAACGCCTTCTATATCACCGTATATGACAAGACTGACCTTGCCGGTCTTCCCGAGTCCTCCATCGCTGTAGCTGCCGAGGAGGCTCAGTCACGCGGTCTTAATGGTCTGTGGGTGTTCACACTTCATGCACCAAGCCGTCTGCCGGTGCTCCAGTATGCCGATTCACGTGGCTTGCGTGAGGCTATCTATAAGGGCTACACCTCGTTGGCCTCCTATGGTGCTAACGACAACGCCCCCGTTATCGCACAAATCGTTGCCCTACGCGACCAGAAAGCGCACCTCATGGGCTTCGACAACTTCGCTCAGATGATGACTTCCCGCGTGATGGCAAAGACACCCGAGGCTGCCGAGGAGCTGCTGATGAAGGTCTTCGAGCCGGCTAAGCGCCGTAGCGCTGAAGAGGTGGCTGATATGCAGGCTTATGTCAACAATCATGGTGGCAACTTCACCATCGAGCCCTGGGATTATTACTACTATGCCGAGAAGGTGAAGGGTGAGAAATTCAATCTCGACGAGAATGAGCTTCGCCCCTATTTCGAGGTTAACAACGTGCTCAAAGGCCTCTTCTACTGCGCTGAGAAGCTCTATGGCATCAAGATGGTAGAGATGCCCGACGCCCCCAAATATATGGATGAGGTTAAGGTTTACGACGTGCAGGACGCTAAAACAGGCGCTCACATCGCTGTTTTCATGACCGACTATTATCCCCGCGCATCCAAGCTCCAAGGCGCATGGATGGAGCAGCTCCAAGGCGCAGGTATCTATGAGGATGGCCAATATCGTCGTCCTATCGTGTATAACGTAGGTAACTTCACCCGCCCCACTGCCGACACTCCGTCGCTCCTCACTCTTGATGAGTTGGAGACTACATTCCACGAGTTTGGCCACGCATTGCAAGGTATGCTCACACAAGCACCTTACCGCTCCATCGCCGGTACTAACGTGGACCGCGACTACGTGGAGATGTGCTCTCAAATCAACGAGCACTGGGCTACCGACCCCGAGGTGCTGAAGATCTATGCTAAACATTATAAGACAGGTGAGGCTATGCCCGAGGAGCTGATCAAGAAGATGCAGGAGTCATCCAAGTTCAACCAAGGCTTCACTACAGTAGAGCTCGCCGGTGCCGCTATCCTTGATATGGAGTGGGCTAAGACCAATGGTGAGGGTGTCAACGCTGTTGATTTCGAGAAAGCAGTTGCCGACAAGATTGGTATGCCTAAGGAAATCACCTTCCGTTACCGTTCACCCTACTTCAAGCATATCTTTGGTAGCGAGGAGTATGCAGCCGGCTACTACACCTACCTCTGGGCACAAGTGCTCGAGGCAGATGCATGGGAGCTCTTTGAGCAGAAAGGTATCTTTGATGCCAAGACAGCCGCTTCCTTCAAGAAAAACATCCTTGAGTCAGGCGACACCGAGGACCCCGCAGTGCTCTTCAAACGCTTCCGCGGCCATAACCCCGACGCTAACGCGTTGCTCCGCTTAAGAGGTTTGGACAAGTAATCATATCATACTAGATAACTACGCCGGAGACACACTCCGCTCTCCGGCGTAGATTGTCTAGATAATTGATACGAACTAGCCTCAACCTAACACTCCACCAATTGTTTTACACTTACACTTTACTTACAATCTTAATTTATATTACTATGCATATGTCAGATGCTTTGGTTTCCCCGGCAATAGCCGGCGTGACCACTATTATTTCGATCAGCCTTATCTCTATTGCTGTACTCATCGAACGTCGCCGCAACAACCTGACGACCATCCCTTTAATGGGGGTGATGGGAGCGTTCCTCTTTGTAGCACAGATGCTGAATTTCGCCATCCCTGGCACGGGTAGCTCCGGCCATATCATCGGTGGCGTACTCTTGGCCGCCGTGATAGGACCATGGCGCGCTTTCCTCACCATTACCGCCGTATTGGTGATACAGTGCCTGCTATTTGCTGATGGCGGTATCCTGGCGCTCGGTTGCAACATTATCAACATGGGCGTGCTTTCCACACTTCTTGCATATCCCTTTATCTTCAAGACAATCATGGCTCGCGGTCACAGCGTGAAACGCCTCTTTGCCGCGTCCATCATCTCGTCGATGGTGTCGCTATCCATGGCGGCGTTCTTCGTGGTGATAGAGACCTCGTTGTCGCAGATTACACTACTGCCGATACTCAACTTTATATTGCTCATGGTGCCTATCCATCTGCTCATAGGCGCTGTGGAGGGTGTAGCCACGGCTTCCGTGCTGACGCTTATACAGAAGACACGCCCCGTGATATTGGACTATTACCCGAGCGACGAGCAGGAGAAATATAGCTTCAAGTCCTCAAAATGGGTAGTGGCGGCGTTGGCGGCGTTTATCCTCTTGGGCTCCACTATATTCTACCGTTACGCCTCCGGTAATCCCGACGGTTTGGAATGGTCCATAGCCGGTGTTGCTAATGACCATGAGCTGGCGCAGATAGAGCTGGCGCATAGAGAATCGGTGCATGAGGATGCCGTCCGCGTGCAAACAGCCACCGCGTTTATGCCCGAGTATGACAACCACCTCGCCGGATTGGTGGGCTGTGGCGCCGTTCTTATAGTGGTGTGCTCGGGGTTTGCTCTTATTAGTAATAAACGTAAGAAGTTGATTAGTAATTAGTTATTATTCGATATGCCTCTCCTCCAAACTCTCCTCTCCAAGATGTCGGAGCTGGAGCGACACTCTTACGTCGTCGCTGCACGGTTGCCCCTATCCCCTGTGGTGAAGATAGTTGTCACCGTAGCGTTCCTGATATTGATGTTGGCGTTGCCGTTGCACAATCCCGTGCCATTGCTATACCTATTCATTTATCCCATAGTGCTTTCGAGCCTATACCTCTATCCCTATCTCCGGTTGCTAAAATACTCGTTGGTGATATTGCCGTTTCTGCTGATAGTGGGGCTGCTGAACCCGATTATGGACCAAGAGACACTGTTTTATATAGGCACGGTTCCTGTCAGCCGCGGTTGGGCTTACTGCATAGCTATCCTATTGCGCGGAGTATTGTCGATGCAAGCGACGCTATTGCTGATGCTCACTACCCCTTTCCCCGAGGTATGTCGCGGACTTCGCGTGCTGAGGGTGCCAAAGATATTAGTGGATATTATCGCTATGATATATCGCTATCTGTGGGTATTGCTGCGTGAGGCGGTGAGCATGGACATGGCGCGTCGTGCCCGCAGTTACGACCGCAAACATTATCCGTTGAAGCTCTGGGGTGTCTTTGTGGCGCAGTTGCTATTGCGAAGCATCGACCGTGCGGAACGAATCACCATGGCGATGCAAGCCAGGCTGGCAGAGTGAACGGCTTTGATAATACTAATTCAAATCAATTTCTACAGCTAATGTCTCATCACTTTCTACATTTCGACTCCCTACACTATCGTTACCCTGGTAGCGATGATGACGTGTTGCGTGGCGTGAACTTCAGCGTAAGCCATGGAGAGAGGGTGGCTATCACTGGACGAAACGGAAGCGGCAAATCCACGTTGCTGCTCCATACCAACGGCTTGCTGCTTCCTATCTCGGGCAGGGTAGTGGTAGGGGGTGTGGAGGTGGAGAAGCGCACCCTGCGCCTCATACGCTCCCGTGTGGGTATGCTCTTCCAGAACTCCGACGATCAGCTCTTTATGCCCACGGTGGAGGAGGATGTGGCGTTTGGTCCCAGGAATATGCATCTCACAGAGAGCGAGGTGCGTAGCCGCGTGGAGGAGGCGCTTACCATGGTTGACGCACTACATATCGCCAAGCAGCCCCCTTATAAACTGTCGGGAGGTATGAAGCGCCGCGCCGCCTTAGCCACGGTGTTGGCAATGCACCCCGACATCTTAGTCATGGATGAGCCTACTGCCGGTCTGGACGATGAGGGTTGGCATCGTTTCGTGGAGATAGTACGCTCATTTCCACATACTACGCTGATAGTCACTCACGACAAGCAATTGATGCATCAGATATGCCAACGTATTGTGACGCTGGAGGATGGCGTAGTAGCCCAAGATGAACAGCTATAAGCAATATTTGCTATAATAGATAAAAATAGCTAACTTTGCATTGCTGCGGAGAGATCCGCGGCATGAATAATCTTATTTTGGGTATGACGCAGCAGAACAATCAGGCTTCAATGAATAGA
>CAZLJS010000078.1:0-7354 GCA_964559895.1 uncultured Sangeribacter sp. | reverse complement strand
CTATTTTGATTGAATATGCAAATATACAACAAATATCTTAATTATCAAGTCCTTTCATGCAATAAATAAGCTGCTACGGGCACTATTCGTTCAGTGAATACCATTCACCATCGCAGGTTAGGAAGCCTTCGTCGCAAAGGAATGTGACAAGCGATGATATTTCTTTGTTGTATTGTGGGAAATGGTTGAATATCATCTTCATATCTGCGGTTTTGTTGATGCAACCGTTAAGGTAATCCACCAATTCTTGTAGCAACCGGTCACGAGAAGGTGTGACGATTTTATCAGGACCTTTGCTCCTATGTCGTTGTTTTAGACATACATCGCAGGTGCCACAATCGCGGCTATTATCTTCACCGAAATAGTCGAGCATGCGACGCACACGGCACCCTTCGTCGCTAAAAGCATACTCTATCACGGCATCCAGACGGGCCTTCATGATCTCCTTGCGATCCTCATACACCGCTTTCCCAATCACGATATAGCGCAACTCATCACGCGATGTAGGCATGAAGATATAGGGTGTGCTTTTGCGTGGTACATAATGCACTAGTCGCAGTTTACCCAGCTCAAGCAATGCGTGATACACCTCGTTGACCGTCATACCGCTTTTACGCGATAGGTTAAACTCTGAGAATGTGACATAGTCGGTAAACAGTCCCGGGTATGTGCGCAGCAATAGTTGCATGATGGTATCAGCTTTGGACGACATTCTCACCTGAAACAATGTTTCTCTATCGCATATTATCATCACTCGCGAAAGGTTCTCCGTCTCTTCGATATAGGTAAGATATCCTGCATTTGTGAGTATTTTCAGTGAATTTTTGACCTGTTTCTCCTGCATATCAAAGGTAGCGAGAAACTTAGTTAGGTCAAACTCATACACTCTATTATACCCTTCGCCGAGGGATATGTTAAGGAAGTTGCAGACGCGGTCATAGACTTTGAGGATAATTTGTCTGTCGGGGAATGCTTCTGTGAGGCGGCGTTTAAGGATTGCCATATCTTTATCGGTGCGGAGCAATACGGCATATGAGCGCAAGCCATCGCGTCCGGCACGTCCTGCCTCCTGATAATACTCCTCCAACGATGGTGGTATATCCACATGAATCACCACTCTCACGTCGGGTTTATCTATGCCCATGCCGAATGCGTTGGTGGCCACCATTACTCTCACTTCGCCACGGCTCCAACGATTTTGGCGAATCTCTTTCTCTTCGCTCTGCAACCCTGCGTGGTAATATGTGGCCTCGATGCCTGCCGTGTTAAGATAGTCGGCGACCTCTGCTGTGCGACGACGACTGCGCGTATAGATGATGGCGGAGCCTTGGGTGCGTTGCAAGATATGCAATGTCTCGGTGAGCTTATCCTTGGTGGGACGGACTATATACTGTATATTTTCGCGTTGGAAGCTCTTGCGAAACACTTGTCCGTCGCGGAACTGAAGATTATGGCAGATATCCTCCACAACAGCCGGTGTGGCGGTAGCTGTCAATGCCATGACAGGCACGTTGGGTAGCACCTTGCGCACCTTGCTTATTTCGAGGTATGAGGGACGGAAGTCGTAACCCCATTGTGAGATACAGTGGGCTTCGTCGGCAACTATGAGGCGTATGTCGAAACTGCGCAACTCCTGTAGGAAATACTCGTTTTGTAGTCGTTCGGGGGCGATATAGAGGAATTGGCATCCGGAGTTGCGTATTCGTTCGTTGGCCATACGTGTCTCTTTGGATGTCATACCGGAATGTAGATATACCGCTTTTATCCTACGCTTACGTAGGCCATCCACCTGGTCCTTCATCAACGATATTAGAGGTGTGACCACCAGTGTCAAGCCGCCAAGGATAATCCCCGGCACTTGAAAGGTGATGGACTTACCACCGCCTGTTGGCATCAGGCCGAGCGTGTCGCGTCCTTGCAATACGGAATTGATGATATCCTCCTGCAACGGGCGAAAGGCATCGTATCCCCAATATTTCTTAAGGACTTCCAGGGGTGTCATAAGGCGATGTTATTGACGTGGTTGTTGATGTAGGCTACTATCTAGTCTTCAGAGGGGCGTATATCCTTAATCATCAGCTGTATAGAATCTATACCTTGAGCTTTATGCTTCGTTTCCTCGATGGTGTAGCAGATGTCGATGGGCTTATGTGCATGGATATGCTCGAAGTATGGCGCCATATTGAACGCTATGGCGTTGAGCACGCGGCTGGTGGAGTTATCCTCCAATTCCAATTTGATATGCTCCATATTTTTACCGACGAGCTTGCTGGTGCCGAAGTCAAACACGTTCTTTGTCAAGAAGATAGGCTTCTGATTACCGGGGCCGAAGGGGTTGAACTTCTTCAGCGCGGCGATAAACTCTGTAGTGATGTCTGAGAATGATATCTGGGCGTCAATTACCATCTGTGGTGACAGCTGGTCGGGACGTATATGCTCTACCACATACTCTTCAAAGCGACGGCGAAACTCAGGGATATTCTCCTCTTTCAGCGACAGGCCTACGGCATAGGTGTGCCCGCCGAAGTTCTCTAGCAGGTCGCGAGTGGAGTTGACGGCGGAATAGATATCGAAGCCTTGCACTGAGCGCGACGATCCGGTAGCGATGCCGTTGTCGAAGGTAAGCACCACAGCCGGCTTGTAATAGAGCTCGGTGAGGCGCGATGCCACGATACCGATGATACCTTTATGCCAATTCTTGTTGTAAATGACAATGGAACGGCGACCCTGAACGATATTTACATTCTTTTCTATCAGGGTGTTAGCCTCCTCGGTAATACGTTTATCAAGTTCTTTCCTATCCTTATTGTATTGGTCGATGTCCTTACCCTTCTCGTAAGCGTCGTGAAGGTCACGGCAGACCAGCAGATCCACGGCCTCTATGCCGCTCTGTATGCGTCCGGAGGCGTTGATGCGAGGACCTATCTTGAAGATGACGTCGCTAATAGTGATATCTTTGTTGGTAAGCTTGCAAATGCGGATGATGCTTCTCAAACCCAAGTTAGGGTTGGAGTTGATGCGACGCAGACCATGGTAAGCCATGATGCGGTTCTCCCCTACTATCGGCACGATATCGGCGGCGATGCTCACTGCCACTAGGTCCAATAGCGACTCCAGTTCGTTGTGGTTCTCCAGGCCGTTGCTTTTGGCAAATGCCTGCATGAACTTAAATCCCACGCCGCAACCGCTGAGGTGTGAGCAGGGATAGGTGCTGTAAGGCATTTTGGGGTTAAGGATAGCCACCGCGTTGGGGAGCTGTTCATCGGGCATATGGTGGTCGCAAATGATGAAGTCTATACCTTTCTTTTTGGCGTAGTCTATTTCATCAATGGCTTTGATGCCACAATCGAGCACTATCACCAGCTTGACATCTCTCTCTGCGGCATAGTCTATGCTCTTGGTGGAGATGCCGTATCCCTCTTCATAGCGGGTGGGGATGTAATACTCGATATTGCTGTAATAGTTTTGGAGATACTTATAGACGAGCGCCACCGCTGTGGTGCCATCCACGTCGTAGTCGCCATAGATCATGATTCGCTCCTTGGCGCCCATCGCTTTATTGAGACGGTGCACCGCCTTGTCCATATCGTTCATCAGGAACGGGTCGTGGAGGTCGGCAATAGAGGGGGAGAAGAATTTCTCAGCCTCCTCGGGAGTGTTTACATCGCGTTTAACCAGCAGCTCAGCGATGGGCGCAGAAACGTCACACCCCGTCTGAATATCTTCAGAGGCGCGTTTTTGCTGAGGAGTGAGTGCCTGGTAGTTCCATTCGCTTGACATAGGCTATACTATTTATTGGTTAAACGTAACGTTTTGAGTTTTTGTTATTTAGTTTTTATCAGATCTATAAATTCGCGGCGCATCTCCGGTGAGGTTTCAAACGCCCCTGAATAGCTGTAAGTAGTGGTAGCGGAATGCTGTTTCTCCACGCCACGCATCTTCATACAGAGGTGTTCGCCTGTGCAAGCCACTATCACGCCCTCGTTGGGCACCATCTCGGTGATGATGTCGCACACTTCAGAGGTGAGGCGCTCCTGCACTTGCAATCTGCGCGCAAATACATCGACTACTCTTGCGAGCTTCGATAGTCCCACTATCTTTCCTTTGGGGATATACCCCACAGAGATAGTGCCGAAGAATGGGAGGATATGGTGCTCACACATACTGTAGAACTCTATATCCTTAACTATCACCATATTGCTACCGGAGTGGGTGAAGATAGCTTTTTTCACCACCTCACGCGGGTCTATGCGGTAGCCCTGGGTGATATCTATAAGTGCTTTAGCGGCACGTATAGGGGTCTTCAGCAACCCTTCGCGCTCGGGGTCCTCCCCTATCAAGCGCAATATTTCGCTGTAATGGTGGGCTAGTTGCTCCACCAATGCAGGGTCATGACTTTCTTTTCTGCTCATTGACTGCGAGCTATTTGAGAATAACGTCACACTTCACTGTTCGCATCTCGGAAGCAAACGAGGGGAAGGCTCTCTTCAGCTCCTGGAGGGCGGCGTTGGCCTCGGCAGCTGTGGAGAAATTCCCTACACGCGTGTACCAGTTAGGTGACTTGGAAAACGAATAGATCTGTCCGCGGTATTTGGGGAACTTGGCGACGATGGCGCTACCACGGGCACGTGCACGTGCCTCCAAGGTGGTCTGGTTTCTACCATCGCTAAACACCTGTATCCTATATCCGGAGGTCTTGCCGGATGTGCGGACAGGACGTGTATTAGAGGATTGCTTTGCGGTCTCGCTCACGCCGTTGAGTATCGAGTTGAGGATATCATCGGGGATATTGATCAGCAGGTTACCATTGGCGTTAGCCTCCACTTTCTGCACCGCATTGAGCGGCTTCTCCTCTTGAGCCACGGCCACCACCGACGCTCCTGATGAAACAATCATCAGAAGCGCCGCCATGGCTGTGTATTTTGATCTATTCAGAATCATAAATTATTAATCAAAAGCCTCAACGATGCCCATGAAAGAGTCAGCTTTCAAAGCGGCACCACCGATAAGGCCACCATCAACATCGGCTTTGCTGAAAATCTCTTTTGCGTTAGAGGGTTTGCAGCTACCACCGTAAAGGATTGAGATCTCGTCAGCTACCTCTTTGCCATATTTAGCGGCGATAGTAGCGCGGATGTTTGCGTGCATGTCTTGTGCTTGGTCAGCAGTAGCAGTTTTGCCTGTGCCGATAGCCCATACGGGTTCGTAAGCGATAACGACTTTCTTGAAGTCCTCTACAGAGAGCTCAAAGAGAGCCTCTACTTGACCGTTAACGACAGCGTTGTAGCTACCATTCTCGCGCTCCTCGAGTACCTCGCCAACGCAGAAGATAGGAGTAAGGCCGTTGTCAAGTGCGAGACGTGTCTTTGCAAAAAGTTGCTCATTGTTCTCACCAAAATATTGGCGACGCTCGCTGTGACCAAGGATAACATATTTAGCGCCGGTAGAAGCCACCATGTTAGCAGCGATCTCGCCGGTGTAAGCACCTGATACATGCTCAGAGCAGTTCTCTGCACCGAGACCTACAAGGGTTTGGTCAATCACATCATTTACCGGAACCAAGTGAGTAGCGGGCACGCAGATTACTACGTCGCAATTAGCTTTTTTAGTTTTGAGGGCTTCGTTCACCTCTTTAGCCAATTTCACACCCTCACACACTGTGGTGTTCATTTTCCAGTTTCCTGCTACGATGTTCTTTCTCATTGTCTTTTTTCTTTTTTAATTTACCTTTCGCGGTTTTCCCGCAATTTATTGGCAAAGTTAACATTTTTCGGCCGTTCTCCCAAATTTAAATGGTGTTAGTCTGCGACCCTGGTGATAATAGCAGTAGTTTTTTTGTCCAGTCCACCATAAATATGGGGATATTTAGCAATTTGCCATCTCTTTTAAGGTTGTTTAAGGAATAACGAATCATTATCTCCGGACTGTAACGTTGGTCATATACTTTCAAGCTCTTGCCATGCACGTTACCTCCTGATTTAACTTCAATAGGTATCACGTTCAATCCATGTTGTAATATAAAATCGACTTCAGCAGTGGCGCCGGATGCCCAATATCTTGGCTCGTATTCGGTTTGTGTCATCAATGATTGCAGTACCATATTCTCCGCCATGGCTCCTTTAAACTCCACAAATGTTGCGACGTCACCGGCAAACACCTCAGCAGGCAACTGTGCTAATTTACGTAGCAATCCGGCATCACAAAGATATATTTTGAAGGCTGAAACATCATCATATGCGCTTAATGGCAATCCGGGCTTTGTATTGCAAAATATGCGGTGCACCAATCCGGCATGTTGCAGCCATAGCAAACTATCTTCATACTCTCTAGCTCTAGCTCCAGGTTTCACCACTTTATAAATAAATTTGCGATTCTCTTTGGATAACTGAGAGGGTATAGAGTTCCATATTGCCGATATACGTGGTATAAAACTCGTAGGAGCATGTTTTGAGAAGTCCAACATATATGATGTCAACACCTCTTGCTGCAGCGTCTCTACCTCTGTCACCCCTTTATTCTCGAGCATGGCAGCCGCAGCCGCGGGCATTCCTCCACATACTTGATACCTACGCCACGACTCAAGCATTTCTCCATAGACTATCTCAGGCAACGATTCCACATCATTTTTCTCCTCTATATATTGCCATATACGATGATTATCTTCACGCAAAAACTCTTTAAAGGTGACAGGATACATAGACAAGAATTCCACCTTTCCTACCGGGAAAGAATCTCCTTTTGACAGTGATACACCCAGCAATGATCCGGCAGCTACGATATGGTATTCGTCCGCCTCCTCACAAAAATATTTCAATGAATTT
The DNA here is from genome assembly GCA_964559895.1 of uncultured Sangeribacter sp. Classification (GTDB taxonomy): domain Bacteria; phylum Bacteroidota; class Bacteroidia; order Bacteroidales; family Muribaculaceae; genus Lepagella. The sequence goes on along the minus strand of CAZLJS010000078.1, from coordinate 533 downwards.
AAGGCCTTGTTGGATTGCTGTATTTCATCAAATATTATAAGTGTATCTCCGGGTATTATGGGCACAGATGTATATAGTCGCAATATCCCTATCAATCGTTTAGGATCCTTGGTATGCTCGAATTCGCGGCATAATTCCGGCGATGCGTCAAAATTAAAATACGCCACATGGGAATAATTCAATTGGCCAAACTTCTTAAGCACCCACGTCTTACCAATTTGACGAGCGCCGCGTATGATAAGGGGCTTCCTATCAGTTTTTTGTTTCCACTGCTCCAGCCTATGTATAATATCTCTAGTTATTTCCATATTAATAACATTTGCGGTAATTATCTCTTTCGTTTGCTTTATGTGATAATCATCACATTTTTCCAACGAGTAATGTGTAAATCATCACATTTTCCTAACCAACGACATGCAAAGTTAATATTTTATTTACAAATAAACGTAATCAGAAATAAAAAACTTAATTCTTTAAATTACAAGCTATATCCGTAGTCCAAGAGTATCGACTTTAACTTGGGAAGGTCATCC
>CAZLJS010000077.1:2732-7494 GCA_964559895.1 uncultured Sangeribacter sp. | reverse complement strand
CACTTATGATGGCACAGAGAACGCATACGTGAACATCGCTCTTGGCGAAGGTGAAAACGACATCATCTTCACAAACCTCATCCCCTCAAGCTATTCATACATCCAAAGCTCCCCGATCACCGCACAAGCATACGCTTACGACGAGTATGACGGCTACAAAGGCTACATCGAGATTGATCCCGTGAAAATCGGTACCATCACATACTATGGTTATGACTACGACGCATGGTTCGGTGCTGATTGGTCTGACGGTGCATACTGCTATGGCCCCACAGCCTCAGTATATTTCTATATCGCAAACGACGATTCCATCGAAATGGATTTCACCGGTTGGTCTGTATTTATGGATTACTCAGGCACATTCTATAGCGGTTTCACCACCGGCTATAATAGCGATACCCTCACCAAGGTTACCGACAGTGTTAAGGCTCTTGACACCGAAGATAACGACGCTCCCGCTGTTTATTACAACTTCAATGGTGTGAAAGTTAATGGCAGCAACCTCACTCCCGGCATGTACATCAAAGTACAGGGCAACAAAGCTTCTAAAATCCTTGTTAAATAATTTTACATGATATTGATGTCCCGGAGAATCGCTCTCCTTAACCTTTCGGTCCTCCGGGACATCTTAGACCTTCCAAATGTCTCATCATACCATGAAAAAAAAACTATTTAAATGAAAACAAAAGTATTATTAATCGTCATGTGCCTGTGTCTCTTCACAGGGCTGGCGCAAGCTCAATCGAAGCGCACCGTTACAGGTATCGTCACATCCCTTACGGATGGTGAACCCGTGATTGGTGCTTCAGTGTTAGTTAAGGGTACGACTATCGGAAACTCCACCGATGTCGATGGCCAGTTCACTATTACCAATGTGCCTGAGACCGCTCACACTCTGGTCGTATCTTATATAGGTATGCACACCAAAGAGGTTAAGATCGAGAATGGCACTATGCACATCGTACTGGAAAGTGAGACACAAATGCTCGACGAGGTGATGGTAGTCGCCTACGGTACCGCCACCAAATCATCATTTACCGGTTCTGCTGCTGTGATGAAAGCAGACCAGATCGAACAGACCCAAGTATCTAATCCTCTAAGTGCCATCGACGGTAAAGTCGCCGGTGTGCAAATGACCAATTCCACAGGTCAACCGGGCGAAAGCTCACCCACTATCCGCATCCGCGGTATCTCTTCTATCAACGCCGGCAACGACCCGTTGATCATCGTCGATGGTGCCCCCTACAGTGGTAGCGTCAGCAATATCAGCACCACCGATATCGAATCTATGACTATCCTTAAGGATGCCGCTTCCAACGCCCTCTACGGTGCCCGCGGTGCCAATGGCGTCATCTTGATTACTACCAAGAAAGGTAACCACTCCGGCGACGCCACTGTCACTCTCGACGCTAAATGGGGTAGCAACTCCAAAGCCATCCAAAACTACAAATATATCACAGATCCGGCTCAATACTACGAGACCTATTACAAGGCCCTCTACAACAGCCGCATCGCTAAAGGCGCAACAGCCGCCGAAGCAAACGTTTGGGCCAACAATAACCTTATCTCCGGCGCAAACGGCTTAGGTTACAACGTTTATACCATCCCCGACGGTCAATACCTCATCGGTAGCAACGGCAAACTCAACCCCAATGCTACTATGGGTAACCTCGTCAACTACAACGGTCAAGATTACCTCCTCTCTGCCGACAACTGGCTTGACAACGCTTACAGCAACAGCCTCCGCCAAGAGTACAACCTCAGCGTTTCCTCCGGCAACGACCGCACAAACTTCTACGCATCTGTCAGCTACCTCGACAACGAAGGTATCACCGACAACTCCGGTTATCGCCGTTTGACAGGTCGTCTCACCGCCGACACTCAAGCTAAATCATGGCTCAAAGTCGGTGGTAACATCGCCTACACCCACTACGATGCCAAGTCAACATCTGATGACGGCACCTCCAACTCCTCCGGCAACATCTTCGCAGTAGCTAACCAAATGGCGCCTATCTACCCGCTCTTCCTCCGCGATGCCTCAGGCAACATCCTCGTTGACGCCAATGGTAACCGTCGCTACGACTATGGTGACGGCGCTAACGCCGGTATGGAGAGACCTTACTACTCCCTTACCAACGCACTCTCTGATGCTATCCTCAACACCAACGAGAAAAACGGCAACAGCGTCAACGCTACCGGCTTCGGTGAAATCCGTTTCCTCAATGACTTCAAGTTCACTTCCAACAACAACGTATCTGTAGATGAGGTTCGCTACAACTATACTTCCAACCCATACTACGGTTACGCTGCTACAAGTGGTGGTTACAACTACGTTTATCACTATCGCACCATGAACTACTCTTTCCAGCAATTGTTAAATTGGGACCACGTTTATGGTAAAAACACTCTCGGCCTCCTCCTCGGCCACGAGACATACAGCTACCGCTACACCACTCTTGGTGGCGGTAAAGCCAATATCCTTAGCGAAACAAACAAGGAGCTCGATGGCGCTATCGTCAACACCATGATCTCCTCCAACACTACTGACTACAACAATGAAGGTTACCTCATGAGAGGTCAGTATGACTACGATCAGAAATACTTCGGTTCATTCTCCGTACGTCGCGACGGTTCATCACGCTTCCATCCCGATCACCGCTGGGGTACCTTCTGGTCATTGGGTGGCGCTTACAATATGCACAAAGAGGAATGGTTTGATGTGCCTTGGATCGACATGTTCAAGATTAAAGCATCCTATGGTGAACAGGGTAACGACAATATCGGCGAATTCCGCTATATTGATACCTATACACTTGAAAATGGCGGTGGCCAAGTATCAGTAGTACCTTACCAGAAAGGTAACAGCACCATCACTTGGGAGAAGAATGGTAACTTCAACGCCGGCTTCGAATTCTCTGTCCTCAACTCACGCATCTCAGGTAGCGCCGAGTTCTTCTATCGTCGTACATCTGATATGTTGTCATGGGTATCCCTCCCCGGCTCTTATGGTTGGACCGGTTACTACGACAATATCGGTAACATGCAGAACGTAGGTGTCGAGATCGACCTCTCCGCTAATATAATCCAAACACGCGACTTCACTTGGAGCGTTAACGCCAACATGACTTGGTATAAGAACAAGATCACATCTATCTACGAAAAGAATAAGACCATGAACATCGAAGGCCACGGTGGTTACAACTCCAGCTACTATTACTATGGCGAGGGTTGCTCACTCTACACCTTCTACCTCCCCTCTTACGCAGGTGTTGACGAGGATGGTCAAGCTCTCTATTACTGCGATAAGACCGACGCTAACGGCAACACTTACCGCACCACTACCACCAAATATGGTGATGAGGCTACATACTATCTCCAAGACTCAGCTCTCCCCGAGGTCTATGGCGGTTTCGGCACTAACTTATCTTACAAAGGCTTCGACCTCACCGTCAACTTCGGTTACTCTATCGGTGGTAAGGTCTATGACAGCGACTATGCCGCAGCGATGACCTCCCCGACAGCTACCAGCCGCGGTTTCGCTTTCCATGCTGATATCCTCGACTCTTGGAGCACTACCAACACATCCAGCAATATTCCTCGCCTCGCTTATGGCGACCAATACACTGCTGCTGCATCTGACCGATTCCTCACCGATGCCTCTTACCTCTCACTCCAGAACATCAACTTCGGTTACTCATTGCCCCAGAACATCTGCCGCAAGCTCAAACTCCAACGCCTGAGATTCTATATCTCCGCCGACAATGTTTGGTTGTGGAGCAAACGCCAAGGTCTTGACCCACGTCAATCCTTCAACGGTACTGCCTCCAACTCCTATTATGCACCTATCCGTTCCATCTCCGGCGGCTTTAACGTAACCTTCTAATACAATGATTACAATGAATAAGTTCTTTAAATATTCGATGATATTGGCCATGGCAGTAGTCTCTACCAGCTGCCTTGATGATGCCATTTCCACATCACAGGTCACTCAAGATGAGCTCGACGAAACATCTCGTGGCGGTGATGCTATCTTCTGGGGTATGCCCTCTATGCTCAACTACACCGGTGTCATCCCCGGCTCCTCTGAGTACTCCTACGACTATGGCTACGGCTCCATGATGCACATCCGCGACGTCATGACCGGTGATATGCCTGTCGCTGCCAGCAACTATGAGTGGTACACCGCCTGGATGACCAACTCCGGCAATGGCAACTACACCGTGGCTGCTCAGCTCGTGTGGTGGTACATGAACAAATTGGTGCTCACTACCAACAATAGCGTGGCTTACTATTCCAAAGATGGACAAGACAAGGGCCGCTTAGGTGCTTCCCAAGCTTTCCGCGCTGCCGTATATCTCGACTTGGCACGTATGTATGAGTTCCTACCCAACGACGCTGTCAGCGCTGTCAATAGCTATGGCAACGACGTCACAGGCCTCACAGTGCCTATCGTCACTGACGAAACTACTCAAGAGCAAGCTTGCAACAACCCTCGTGCCACTCATCAAGAAATGTTTGACTTCATCCTCTCAGACCTCAATAAGGCAGAGGAGAACCTCGCAGGATATGCCCGTGAGGCGAAGACCATCCCCGACCTCGCTGTCGTTTATGGCTTGAAGGCTCGCCTTTATATGTGGAACGAAGACTATCAGAACGCCTACGACTATGCCACTAAGGCTATCTCCACCTCCGGTGCAACCCCGTTGACACAAGAGGAATGGCAAAACACCTCCAGCGGTTTCAACACCCTCTCCACCTCTTC
>CAZLJS010000077.1:0-2632 GCA_964559895.1 uncultured Sangeribacter sp. | reverse complement strand
TTTGGCGACTATTACGCTATCAAGTTCCGTCCCGGCAATGGCAACTATGCCGACTACACCATTGGTGCTGTCACTGACTATCCTTTGATGCGCGTCGAGGAGATGTACTTCATCCAGGCTGAGGCTGCCGCACACATGAACCCGATGCAGGGCTTGAGCCTTATCTCCAGTTTCATGAAGACATACCGCGATCCCAACTATAGCTGCAAGGCTGCTTCTACAGATGCCCTTGTTGAAGAGATCGTCTTCCAAAAACGTGTTGAGCTTTGGGGCGAAGGTCAATCATTCTTCGACATCAAACGCCTTAACATGTCTGTCACCCGCGCTTATGAGGGCTCCAACTTCTCAGGCAACTCCCTGATGAACACCGTGGGCCGTCCTGCTTGGATGAACTTCGTGATACTTAAATTTGAGGGTGATAACAACTCCGCCGTTACTCAGTGGAATAACCCCGATACTGATGGTTGCTATCCTGTAATTGAAATCTAATAAATCGCTGATAATATGTTTATTAAGAAACTATCTATATATTCCTTCCTGATCGCCGCTGCTTTCTGCGCCGTATCTTGTGATGATGATGTGGACTATACACCTGCCGAGGTGCCTAACACCGACCAGGTATATTTCCCCAACACTGCTCGCCGCTCAGTGGTGCTCGAAGAGAATCAGACATCCTTCACCGTGGATGTGTATCGTGTGAAAACAGACGCTGCCGCACAGGTGCCCGTCACTACCACCGTCTCCGAGTCAGGCATCTTCACCGTCCCCGCTACCGTTAACTTCGCAGCAGGGGAGAGCAAGACTGTCATGACAGTGGCTATCGACTTCGACAAGGTGCAATCCGGCGCTACATATACCCTTAACTTCGCTCTTGACTCAGCCTACACCTCCATCTATGGCGATGATAGCTGCAGCTACACCGTAGAGTATTACGAGAAGGGTGATCCATTGCGCGACCTCGTGGCAGGTTACTACGAAGGAACCTCTGCCGGTTATGAGTATTGGAGCTATGCATGGTATGCTACCGCCTTTAGCTACGATTACAACTCCGGTTCCGTAGAGGCTCTCCGCATCGTTCCGGGTGACACCAAGACATCTGTTACTATCCATAACCTCTTCCCCGAGTGCGATTACCTCAACGTATCCGATCCCGTTGGTGAGGTAGTAACCAGCAATGAGTATGAGGGTTACCTCGGATATATCCGCATCGATCCTCAGAAACTCGGTACCTACACCACTCAGGGTGGCTATGGCACACACGATGCTTATCTTGGCGCTGCATGGGCTTCCGGTAGCTATGCTTCTGAGCCTTACGACACCATCGAGGCCTGGATCGCAGGTACAGGTTCCGTTGAGGATGGCACTGCAGTAGTTACCAGTGTCGATTTCAACGGTGCCGGTTGGGTACTGATGTATGGTTATGAAGGATGGGGCATGTGGTATTATGCCGTATGTGGTGGCGCTGTTGTCACTCCCGTGAAATAACCTACCCTGAGATAGATTACTAATTACTATCTAAATATTTTTACTTCGGCGGAGGGCGTCATAGTCCTCCGCCTCTTTTTTGCTTTGACGCCAAGAGCCTTATGAGTAGTCTAGAGTCGCACGGACTGCTTAACCATACTGACGGGAAAACCGGAAGCCAGGCTTCCGGCACAGAACAACAGCCTGGCTAAACGAAAGACGGCAATACTAAACGGCTAAATTAAAGCCTGGTTAAACTAAAGGCGGCACCTGAGCCTCTTAGACTCAAGTGCCGCTCTTAGCTATCTCTAATCTTAAATCCTATTTAGCCTTGCGGAGCCTCTGCTCCGCCCTGCAAGCTTTTTAGCCCCTGCTTTGCGAGCCTCTCTGCCTCGCTCTGCGAGCCTTTAGTCCCTGCTTTGCGAGCCTCTCTGCTCCACTCTGCGAGCCTTTCAGTCCCTGCTTTGTGAGCCTCTCTGCTCCGCCCTGCGAGCCTTTTAGTCACTGCTTTGCGAGCCTCTCAGCCCCTCTGTCGTCCGGTGCCTAAAGCGCAGCTTTAGGAATGGAAAGAAGAAAAAGAAGGGGAGGGCCTTTAGTGCTGCAAGTATTTATAGGCACGGGTGGCACCGCGCACTATGTATAGGCCTGAGGGGAGGTCGTGGATGCTGCTTTCCTCCACGCCGCGCTTCACTAGCACACCCGAGGCGGTGTAGATATCCACCAGCAGGCTCACCGGCTCCGTGTCTGAGGCAAAGATACCGGTGACGACAGGCACGTCGTAGTCAAGCTCCCAGTCGTAGATATACTCATCTATCACCACGGTTTTCTCGGGCATCACCAGCTCATAGTTGGTCTTGTCGAGCAATTCATAGGGCGCACCCTTGTCGTGGTCGAGGAACACGTTGATGACATCGTTAGTGCCATTGTTACCCTGCTCGGCATACATCGGGATATTAGCTTTGCTCTCCGCGGTGACGTAGCGCGCCGGTGTGTTGCTGCTATTCTCCTCAGTAGAAGTCTGCGGTATATCGCCCACGTAGCGGAGATATATCTGCTCTCCTGTGTCGTTGTATTTCAGATTATGCCCGGCAAAGGATAGCTGTATGTTATGGCTAGGATTCTTCTCCTTATTTATCGGCTCAAGGACATGACTGACGGAATTCTCCTT
>CAZLJS010000076.1:0-7581 GCA_964559895.1 uncultured Sangeribacter sp. | reverse complement strand
AAGAAATTGGCTCTCCTTCCTACTGAATAGTATGCAAATATACCTAGAATGAAATCCCAATTGGAGGTGTGTGGTGCCACACATATTACACATTTATCAACTATGGGAACGGTGATTTGTACTTCCCAACCAAATAATTGCAATAATTTCCCCCAAATGTTCATCCTTAGTAGTATTTGTTATCTTATTTAGCCTCTGCTTTGGCTTTGTTCACGATCTTAAGAGCTTCGTCGATCTGAGTGGAGAAGTTCTCGCTCAATGATTTGAAGAGCTCCTTGAAGTATTGGTTCTTTGCTTTGCGGAATGCTTTGCGATCCTCAAATTTCTTAGCTCCTTTGCCGAAGGATCTGTTGGCGCCGTTGGTGGTGGCGATCATCGCGTTCCACACTTGTGAGATGGCTGCGTCAACCTCCTCTTTGTTGATGCCGGGTGTTGTACAACTTATGTTGAAAAACTCAACACATACGCTGCTGCCTAATGCGGTGACAGCTTTCTTGTATTCACGTTTATTCATGATTCTAAGTGTTAATAAAATGTTTATTTATAACGTTTATTTGTTTGTTTTTATTTTGATTTCTGCTCATTATTTTTCCCAGAAAATCGGGGTAAAGATAAGCAAAACTGTGTATAATTCCAAACGTCCTATCAGCATTATTGCCGATAAAATCCATTTTGCGACGTCGGGGATGGATGCGAAACCGCCTCCAACGCCTATTATTTCTGTGCTTATGCCTGTGTTGCTGATACACGACAGACAATAGAAGAAACTCTCTTTAAGAGGTAGCCCGCAAATCGTTAATAGTGTGCCGCCTACAAAGATTACAATCACGTATAAGCAGAGAAACGCCAATACCTTCTGCACCATGATATAAGTGGTGCCCTTGCCATTGATAGAGACAGTGGTGACGTTGTTGGGGTGCATTAGCTTGTAGAATTCATTCTTGATGAATTTAAACAGCACTACTATGCGATCTACCTTGGCTCCACCTGAGGTGCTACCTGCGCAAGCACCTGTGAACATTAATATCACCAACACTATCAGCGAGGTGCTGCCCCAATGCTTAAACGTTGGCTCTGATACACCGGTGGAGGAAATCGTTGACACTGCTTGGAAAAGTGGACTGATCGTCACATCGGCGATGCTGTGGTAAGCACCATTGCTGACGATTCCTATCGTGAAAATGCAGTATGACAGAACTATCATTCCAAGGTACCAACGCAGTGCCGTGTTCTTAAACAGATCCTTGAATTTGCCGGTCCCCGCTTTGTATAATAATGAGAAATTGACGCCGCCAAGCATCATGAATATTACCACTACGGTTTTGACGTATAAGGATCCCCATGCGTCATAGCTCATGTCGCGCGTGGAGAAGCCACCGGTGGACATAGTGGATAATCCGTGGCAGATTGCGTCAAAGTTATCCATATTGGATAGTGATAGCAGGAATATCAGCATAGCTGTTAATGCTATATATATGATCCAGAGACCTTTGGCTGTGGAACTGATGCGTGGCCGTAGCTTGTCGTGGGTGATGCCTGTCACTTCAGCATTAAAGAGAAATATGCCACCCTGATTGTTGAGCATCGGCACTACTGCTAAGGTGAACAGGATGATTCCCATGCCGCCAATCCATTGCTGGATACTGCGCCACAGTAGCACTGAGTGCGATACGTTGGACACTGAGGTTAATACCGATGCTCCCGTGGTTGTGAAGCCGTTCATGCTCTCAAAGAAGGCATCTGTGACGCTCATGTGAGTGCCGCTTAGTAGGAATGGTATCATGCCGAATAGAGAGAGTATGATCCATGTAAACGCTGTTAGCAGGATGGCTTCTCGTTTGCCCATGTCGCGATGGTTGGGCTTGAGACGCATCAGAATGAAACCAACCAATGCCGTAAAACCTGCGGATAGAGCGTAGTCAGCAACCTCACTGTCGTTGTATATCACAGCGGTGATTAGCGGGAATAGCATAAACGCCGCTTCTATAAGAAGCAACCAGCCAATCACGCGAAGTAGCATGACGATGTTTACGTAGGATTTAGGTCTATGTGGCATACTCTCTTCTCTAGTTAAACCATTTCTCTATTTTGTGTATAAAGCCGGATAGACAGAATACAACCACATAATCACCTGCTTCAATCTTGGTGTTACCATCAATGAGGTAGCATCTACCATCGCGTGTATAGGCTCCCAATGTCATACCGTAGGGCAGATGCAGGTCGCGCACTAATTTTTTTGTTATGTTAGCCCCCTTCTTGACTTGAATCTCCGCCACTTCGGCGTCTGCCAATGCCAAGCATTTGGAGTTGTCGGCGTCAGCGTCCAATAGTAGTTGAAAAATGCGGCTTGACGCTAATAACTTTTTGTTGATGATGTTGCCGATATTCAGTTTCTCCGCTTGGGAGATAAACTGTATGTTTTCTACCTCCGCGATAGTCTTAGGTACGTTAAATTCTTTGGCGGTGAGGCATGCCAGGATGTTGGTCTCGGAGCTGTCTGTCAGTGCCATGAAGGCATCGTATCTGAAGATGTTGTTTTCACGCAGTACCTCTACGTTTCTAGCATCACCACAGACAACCTCGCAATCAGGTAGCAATGCCGCAACCTCCTCGCATTTATCTCTGTCAGCTTCAATGATTTTGATGTCGTATCGTTCCTGAAATTGTAGTGCGAATCTGATGCAAATGCGAGACGCTCCTACTATGATAATGCTCTTAATATTGCGTTTTACCTTGCCGCACATCTCGCGTATCTCATCCATATGCTCTTTTGTGGTGATGAAATATACGATATCATCGGCGGAGATCATATCCGAGCCGCTGGGGATGATGGTGGTCAAACCATGCTTGATGGCTACAATATGAAAGTTATGACCGCTTACCGGTAGGTCGCGTAGCTCACAGTTGACCAACTGAGAGTTGTCTCTCACTTTGACACCGATAATCATCAGCTTGCCATCGTGAAGGTCGCCCCAATACCTAGCCCAAGTATGGTCCAATGATGTGGCTATTTCGTTGGCTGCCAGGTGCTCGGGGTAGATGAGGTCGTCAACGCCTATTTGTGATAATATACGCTTATTGTGAGGTAGAATGAACTCGAAGTTGTCTATCCTACCCACAGTCTTTTTCGCTCCCAGAGCCTTCGCTATAGTGCAGGAGGTGATGTTTTTGGTCTCGTAGGGGGTGACAGCTATGAATAGATCACAACTGCTCACGCCTATCTCCCTCATAGTCTCCATAGAGGAGGTAGAGCCAAAACATGTCATGAGGTTATAGTTGCTGTCAATATTATCCAAAGCCTGCTGATTAGAGTCGATAAGGATAATATCTTGCTCCTCATTGCTAAGCATTTTAGCGAGGTGTGTGCCAACCTCTCCGGCACCGGCTATGACGATTTTCATTTGAGTCTTTCTTTATCTAAAGCTAATCTTTAGCGGCTAGTTTGATGATGGCATCTTTAATGCCTTCCATATCAAAACCACATATATGACGTAGCTGATCTACCGTGCCATGATGAATCCAATCATCAGGTATTCCTAATTTGCTGATGCTGTTGGATAGATTGTTCTCGGTAATATAATCCGCTACGCTAGAGCCTAGTCCACCAGATACGCAACCATCCTCTATGGTTAGGATATGTCGATGGCGCTGCATGATGGTTTTCAATAGGTCTTTATCCAATGGCTTAAGCCATATCATATTGTATAATGCAGCATCTATGCCTTTGCCTCTTAATTCTGTAATGGCTTTCTCCGCGTCAGTACCAATCGGACCGATCGTGATTACTCCTATTTTAGCGTTCGGTGCCTCGATTATAGTCTCGCCTTTACCGATTTCTATCTGCTTCATATCCTTACCCCAATCAGGCGCTGTGACTTTCCCTCGCGGGTATCTTATGGCCATCGGTCCATTATATTTAGAGGCAGTGTAAAGCAGGTCGCGCAGTTGATGCTCCGATAGGGGAGAAGCGATAGTCATGTTTGGGATAACTCTCAGATATGCAAGGTCAAAGACGCCATGGTGAGTGACACCATCTTCTCCTACCAATCCCGCTCTGTCAATACAGAATGTTACCGGCAATCCTTGTATAGCTACGTCATGAATTATATTGTCGTAAGCTCGCTGCAGGAATGAGGAATAAATAGCGACGAAAGGGTGCTTGCCGGCAGCTGCCATGCCTCCGGCAAACGTTACAGCATGGCCCTCAGAGATGCCTACGTCGAAACTCCTATCAGGGAAAGCTTTAAGCATCTTTATCATTGAAGTGCCGGATGGCATCGCTGCCGTTACGCCCATGATGCGGTCATCCTGCTCGGCTATTCTTACCAATGTTTCGCCAAATACATTCTGCCATAGTGGCGTGTCATTGTTTTTGGGAGCGCGTTCACCCGTCTCCGGATTGAATTTGCCGGGGGCGTGCCATGTGGTAGGATCATCTTCCGCAGCTTGGAATCCCTTCCCTTTGATGGTCTTAAGATGCAGTATGCGTGGCCCTTCCATCTCTTTGATGTCGGTGAATATTTTCACTAACTTCTTCACGTCGTGGCCGTCAAATGGCCCGAAATAACGGATATTAAGTCCTTCAAAAATATTTTGCCGTTTCGCTACCAGCGCTTTGATGCTATTGTTGAAACGCAGAAGCAATCCGCGTCCCTTCTCTGTCACGAGGCCCAACTTCTTGAACCTTTGATAAGTGCGGTTCCTAAGATTATTATATCCTCGTGAAGTGGTAAGGCTGGAAAGGTATCTATGTAGTGCTCCAACGTTGTCGTTGATTGACATGTCGTTGTCGTTGAGTACGATAAGTAGATTGTTTTTGCTATTGGCTGCGTTGTTCAGACCCTCAAATGCCAATCCACCACTGATAGAAGCATCGCCAATCACGGCAACTGTCTTGCGCTTCTCACTTCCCGGAGTGTTCATATCCGCGATGGCATAGCCAAGAGCTGCGGAGATAGAGTTGGAGGCGTGTCCTGCCATAAAAGTATCATACTCGCTCTCTTTAGGGTTGGGGAAGCCGCTGATGCCTCCCAGTTTGCGTTGCGTTTTAAAGGCTTCGCGACGTCCTGTGAGTATCTTGTGAGCATATGCTTGGTGTCCTACATCCCATACCAGTCTGTCGTAGGGGGTGTTAAAGACATAATGGAGAGCTACAATGATTTCTACGGACCCCATAGATGATGCGAAGTGCCCCGGATTGCTGCTGAGGTTCTCTAAGATACAAGCTCTTATCTCCTCGCAGAGATCGGGTAAATCATCCACGGATAGCTTTCTTATATCCGCAGGTGTCGATATGGTGTCCAATAGGTGTCTATCTGTTTTAGATACATTCATTTTCTCATGTATTTTTTCCACAGAGGAACGAATATGATAATAGCAGAGGCCGCCACTATGAATATCCTATATAGTAAACTTCCTGATCCTGCGACTAATATGTAGTAGGCTAGCCACGCCCATAGTAGCGCAAAAAATATTATTACTGCTAAGTATCTTCCTTTCATGTCTTGCGAAATTAGCAAATTATTCCCATATATCAAAATTTATTTTCTCCCTCATATTGGAAATATTTGTGCCTTAAAAAATTATGTTCGATTCTTTTCTAATTTTGTTAATGAAATGTCAAGATTATTTATTAAATTTGCAGACATTTTAATGAACGCTTAACAACGATTAAAATTACTTAAACGTGATTTTAGAAATGATTGAAAACTTCAAAATAAAGATATATCGCATATGCGTACCGTTGTTGGTCGCATTTCCGCTCTTTATGTCGTGTGGTTCCGCCAAAGAGAGTGAGGATTATGCGGATGGTGATATGGCATTGGAGGATACTATAGTTTCAGTGCCTGTCGATACTACGCCTAAGGTAGTGGAAAAACCATATAGGAAATTTCATAGTGCTACAGAAGCGCGTGAGTTTATGTCGTCATCTCCTCATAAAGCTTCATATGAATCCGGTATCCTATGGGATATGGCCGGTGAAAACTTGTCTTATTGCGAGAAGTTGCTCAACAATGAACATGGCTATTTTATCGTAGTTGATAAAGCCTCGATGAATGTGGCTTTGTATGATAAGTATGGCAACTTGAAGAAATCTTACGGCATGGCTTGTGCTAAAAATTTTGGCACAAAGCATAAGAAAGCTGATTGCCGTACCCCGGAAGGCTTTTTTACCGCTGAAGGTATTTATAATAGTACCGATTGGCTATATACAGATGATGATGGTAAGACCCACCCCGAGAAAGGTGTGTTTGGACCAAGATTCATCAGACTAAAGACGCCTGTTACTTCGCAAGTGGGTATTCATGGTACAGGATCCCCCGGTTCCATAGGTAAGCGTGTCAGCCATGGTTGTATCAGACTTACTAATGATAATATCATGGATTTGGTGAAGTATGCCTCTGCCGGTATGCCGATTATTGTCAATCCAAGTGAGCGAGACCGCTCGGTAAATGCCTCTGAGGGATATTTTGTAGCCTCCATAAATACAGGTTTGAAACCTTTGGACGTTTATAAGAAAAAAGTGGAAGATCACAAAGAACCTGTCGCGTCAAGCAGTAGTTCAAATGCGGATTCTGTCGAAATTGAGAGCGCTCAAGAGAGTGCTACAATTACTGAGCCTAATGTTACCGTCCCTGATACGGTTAGGTAATATAGGTTATTTGTTTGATTTTAAATAGTTTATACAGTGCATCGATATAAAGATTATTCCCCGGAAATGGGGTACTATGATGACATGGGCGCTACGGCTCCGGGTTTGATTGTCCCTTCCAACGATAAGGATAAGAAAGAAACCAAGCCCGATAATGAGAGGTCGGGCAACAGACGTAGAAGATCCAGACAGAAACCGGCCGAAGATGAGTTTGAGGAGGTTGAAGAGAATAAACCTTCCAAGCAGAAATCTGAGGCGGGTGGATTAGGAGAGGTGTGGACCGGAATTAAGACATTCTTTACCGGTACCACATTCCGTATTTTAGCCGGTCTCTTCTTTATGGGGCTTGCCGCATATCTGCTTATGGCGATTATCTCCTTTGTTACTGATGGTTTTGGCGACCAGAGCGAGGTGCAACATGCAGCTATAGGTGCGGCGAAGAATGTGGATAACCTTGGTGGCGAAGGTGGCGCAAGGCTATCCCAAATGCTGGTTAACGATACTTTTGGCTTAGGCGCCGTGATTATCGTCTTCTGGTTGTTTATGATAAGCCTTAAGCTGCTTACTAATTCCCGTGTAGGCAAGTTTAAAACTGTCAACTTTACTATCAAATGTATAGTGGCCCTTATTACCACCTCCTTGATAGTTGGTTTGGCTACAATCGGTTTTGACGCTCCGTTTAACCTTGGTGGAGCTCATGGTAGATACGTAAATCAAGAGATAATTGACTTTATAGGCTGGGTAGGCGCTGCTATTTTGTCAATCTTTATGTTGGCATTGTTTGTGGCTATCTGTCTCAATGATGTTGTTAGATGGCTCCTCAAGAAGAAGCACGAACGTGATGTGCGTAAGGCTGAACTTGCAGCTATAAGAGCACAAGAGGAGGAGAAAGAACGTCAAATCATGGAGATGAAACGCCGTGAGGAGAT
>CAZLJS010000075.1:5719-7681 GCA_964559895.1 uncultured Sangeribacter sp. | reverse complement strand
AGCTATCGGCAACCTATTGGTTTATGTGCCTTTGATAGTGTTTATCATCCTGGCAGTGCTGCTATTGTTATTTAATAAGTGGAGAAAGGTGGCTCTGATACTCTTCTGCCTACCCTTTGCCATAGTGGGCATCACTCCGGCATTGCTCTTCACCAACACACCGTTCACCTTCATGGCAGTGCTGGGCATGATGGGCCTCGTGGGTATGATGATTAAGAACGCCATCGTCTTGGTGGATGAGATCACCCGCCTCATTGAGGAGGAACATCAGCATCCCTACAACGCTATCGTCACCGCCACTATATCGCGTGTGCGTCCGGTATTGATGGCTTCCATGACTACTATAGTGGGTATGATACCGCTTATCGGTGACCCGATGTATGAATCCATGGCGCTGACCATCATGGGAGGCCTCACCATGGGTACTTTGGTGACGCTGATATTAATACCGCTATTCTATGCCGCACTATTTAGAATAAAAAAACCGACTGAAACAAAATGAGAAAAACTATATTGACCCTCGTGGCGCTACTTGGTGGCGCTACGGGGATAATGGCTGAAACGTTAAGCCTCAGCGTTGAGGATTGTCGCCGTCGCGCCCTCGCCACCGACGAAGATGTGAAGAGCGCACAATACGACTACGATGAGTCGGAACTAAACCTGGATATAGCCAAACGTTCTTTTCTCCCTACTGCCGATGCTACCGGACTATTGGAATATATCTTCCCCGATATGAAGATGGGCACTATGGAGTTGCAAATGCGTGGTATGTATGCCGCAGGTATCAATATCACCCAACCTATCTACACCGGTGGTAAGCTCACGGCAGGAAAACGTCTGGCCAAGATAGGTACCGACGTGGCACGACAGAAAATGCGCCTCACCAACGCTGAAATTATCTCCAACGCCGACAATGCCTATTGGACACTGATGGCGATAGATGGCAAGGTGGAGATGCTGCGCAGCTATATCAACCAGATGGATACGCTTTATGCCCAGACTACTAATGCTGTCACGGCAGGTATGGGCACTAAAAATGACCTGCTACGCATCGAGGCGCGCCGCAGCGAGATTGAATATAATCTCAAAAAGGCACTCAACGGCAGAGACCTTTGCCGCATGGCACTATGCAGAGTCATAGGCGTGGATTTCGACACGCAAATCACACTTACAGACAACAATATCCGCATATCAGAGCCCGGTATGCTGGTCAACGACATCAGCAACCGTCCGGAGCTCTCTATGCTCAATCTCTCTATTGACGCCAACAAGGAGCAGGTGAAAATGGCTAAAGCCGACTATCTTCCCACAGTGGGGTTTGGCATCGGTTACTTCCGTTATGGTAATATCAAGACCGTCACCTCATATCAGCTCGACAATGGCGCCGTAGGGAAATATAGCAACACCACCAACGACGGTTTCGGTGCGGCGATGCTCTCAGTGAGCATTCCTATCTTTAACTGGGGCATCACCGGCAAAAAGGTGAACAAGGCGAAGATAGAATTGGCTAAATCGCAGCTGGAACTCGATAAGAATACTCGTTTGTTGACGCTGGAGGCCCAGCAAGCTATCAATAACGTCAGCGACGGATATGAGTTGGTAAAATCTGCCGAGATAGCACTAAACCAAGCAGAGGAGAACCTCAAGAGCGTGGAGGCTCGCTATAAGGTGCAGATGTGCCCTATCATAGACCTGCTCGACGCTCAGTCGCAATGGCAACAGTCCAAGAGCAACCTGCTTGAGGCTCGCGCTCAATACAAAATCTACGAGACTGAGTATCTCCGCTGCACTGGCAGACTGGAATGACAACTTTGCTCTATAAGAAACAAGAAACGCGGCATTTCTGTCGCGTTTCTTATTTTTATATCGGCTCAATTACTACGCCGTTTATTCACCAAGTTTCTTGCGGTGGTTGATAATCTGTATTGAGTTGAGTATGTTTTGCCATGCCACATAGGATGC
>CAZLJS010000075.1:0-5619 GCA_964559895.1 uncultured Sangeribacter sp. | reverse complement strand
GGTGGTTGATAATCTGTATTGAGTTGAGTATGTTTTGCCATGCCACATAGGATGCTGGGGCTACAGAGGCGATAGGATTAAGGTATGCGATGGCAAGCCATACGGCGAGGACCGTGTTCTTCTGTCCTAATCCCTGCGTACCAGCCACCTTATCTCCGTAACGACGGCCTATCAACCTGCCTATACCGAACTGCATCAAGCAAACGACCAATGCACCCAATGCCAACCATATCATAATCCATAGGTTCTGCATCGTGAATTTCTTGATAACAAAGCTCACTGAACTACCGACTACTATAAACAGCGCTAAAGCCCAAAGATAAAAGGATATGCCTTGGTGGTTAGCAAGAGTGTCGTGAAATTTTTTACAAGAATAACGCATCAGAAATGCTACAATGATAGGTAATATCAACAGTGGCAATACTAACGAACAGATGTATGCGAAGCTCTGATGGAATGTCATCTCAGGGTGCTCACCTATCGCAGCAAGTGTGGCGGGGCCAAGCAGCGCCACTGCCAAGTTAGACACCAGCGAATATGTGGCAAGCATAGAGACGCTACCACCCAACATACCCGTGATGACCGGTGCCGCTGTCGCCGTAGGGATAAATACACAGATAAAGACACCAGCGGCTACGATGTCTCCTAATGGTAGAAGTGCAAAATATGTGATGGCTGAAAGAAGCAGCTGTGCTAACAGCATCACCCAGTGAAATGGTCGTAACCGAAACTCTTTAGGCTCGATACGACAATATGTGATGGTCAGCATCACAAAGATAAGGTATGGCGAAAGGAATGTGAGATACCCTATCCATTTGTAAAATAACGCACCCCCTATAATAGCTATAGGGAGCATGAAACTTTTTAATTTTTGTCTCATGGCTATTATTAACGCCGCGGCATATCACTTGGGATATGTGAGCGGACAATCGGTACTATTGAGTACCTGCAGATATTTTTTAGCAGCCATCTTGGCTTCAGGAAGGCTCATTAATAGGTAGTTGCCACAGTCGCGCGGTGCGGCGCCGGGGACGTCACCTTCAAAGTCCAACAGATATTGGAATGCCTCCGCCATAAGTGCGCGGACGCTATCTGTGGAAGGGCGTCCCTTCATCAACAGATAATTACCTGTGCAGCAACCCATAGGGCCCCAATATACTATCTCGGAGCTGCGTGTGGGGTGATTGCGAAGGAAGGTGGCTACTATATGCTCCATAGCGTGGAGCGCCGACACGGAAAGCGCGGGCTCGCGGTTAGGAGCGGTCATTCTTATATCATAGGTAGTAACCATGTCGCCCGATGGGAGGGTATCGACACGACTCTCATACACACCCGGCATGAGGGTGAGATGATTAATCCTAAATGATGCTATTTTTTCCATATTATTTCAATACTGTCAACAATGATTTTAAAGCTTCAAAGGTCTCTTGGGGGGCATCAGTCCAGAAATTCTCATATTGTGAGATATTCTCAGCCTCTCCGGGGGTGTCGGAGATGACACGTATCACACCAAACGGCACTTTACGCAGCGCGCACACTTGTGCCAAGGCGCCGGACTCCATATCAATGGCTAATGCCTCGGGGAAATGCGACTTGATATTCTTCACCTCCTCTGCCTTGCTGACAAAAATGTCACCCGAGCAGATAAGTCCTGTCTTGAGATTGGCATTGTCGATAACTTTTTCAGCAGTGGCGACCAACTTTTCATCTACGGGAAGGATAATGGGGAATCCGGCCGCGGCGCCATGCTCAGTGCCGGGGCCACACCATACGTCATGATATGCTACACCTTTAGCCACAAACAGGTCTAGGACGTGCATCGAAGGATCGGCACCTCCGGCGACACCGGAGTTAATCAGCACATCGGGAGCGTAGGTGCGGATTAGGAAATCAGCTGTCAACGCGGCGTTGACCTTGCCTATGCCACACTGCATAAGGGTCACGTCATGCCCCGAAATATTGCCGTTATATATGGTGTAAATATCCTCGTGTATCTCTTTAAGATTCTCCATCAAAGGGAGCAGCAAACGCAACTCCTTCTGCATGGCTACAATAAGTCCAATTTTCATAGATTAAAAAGTTCATTAAATAGTTCGCAAAATTAGGAATAATTTTGTATTTTTGCAACGCAAAACCCTAAATAAATGACAATGACGGGGTTATATAAATATTTATCATGAAAATCTACAAGACATGGAGCAGTGCTCTCGATGAGCGACAGCTGTCGCAAATAGTGGCGGCAATAGAGATGGGTGAGCTGATTATATGGCCCACCGACACGCTGTATGGCATAGCGTGCGACGCGCTCAACGTCAAGGCGATAGAGCGGCTGTGTGCCCTCAAAGGGCTGAACCCCACCAAGCAGAGCCTGTCGATCATCTGCTGCGACATCTCGCAAGCATCCACCTATGCCCGTTGGGACAATAACGCGTTCCCGATGTTGCGCGACAACACCCCCGGGCCCTTCACATTTCTTTTCAAAGCAGCATCTACGCTACCTAAAGCCTTTAAGGGCAGAAAGATAGTAGGCATACGCATCCCCGACTGCGAAATCTGTCGCCAGATAACAGAAAGGCTCGGACATCCCATGCTAACCACCTCCATAGATTTTGATGAAGATGACTATGCCATCAACCCCGACCTTATCATTGAGAACTACGACCGCAAAGTGGAGTTGTTTATCGACAATGGTGACGGTGAAACCGTGCCATCCACTGTCATAGACTGCACTGAAGGGGAGTTTGAGATCATACGTGAGGGCAAAGGGGAGCTGCAATAACCCACCTAACGATAATATCGAAAGTGAATTAAGACCAACCGCTTAATTTTTGAAACAAAAAATTTTCATAAGTGCAAAATTGGTATTAATTTTGTTGCAGCAAATAATACAAGAAAAGAACAAGACTTAAATCAATAAAAAAACAGAATTATGTCAAAAGTAACAGTGGTAGGCGCCGGTAACGTAGGCGCTACAGCAGCAAACGTAATCGCATTGCGCGAAATTGCTGACGAAGTAGTGATGATTGATATCAAAGAGGGTGTATCAGAGGGTAAAGCCATGGACATGATGCAGACAGCTAATCTGCTCGACATGAACACTTGCATCAAAGGTGTAACCAATGATTACTCAGCAACAGCAAACTCCGACGTAGTAGTTATCACTTCCGGAATTCCACGTAAACCCGGTATGACCCGTGAGGAACTCATCGGTGTAAACGCAGGTATCGTAAAACAAGTTACCGAGAGCGTATTGGCACACAGCCCCAACGCAATCATCGTATGCGTATCCAACCCCATGGACACCATGACTTACCTTATCCACAAAGTATCCGGTCTTCCCAAAAACCGCATCATCGGTATGGGTGGCGCACTCGACAGCAGCCGCTTCAAATACTATTTGAGCAAAGCTATGGGCGCTAACCCCAACGAGGTTGAAGGTTTCGTAATCGGTGGCCACGGCGACACTACTATGATTCCTATGAAACGCTTCGCTTCTTGGCGCGGTGTTCCTGCTACTGAGTACATCAGCGCAGAGGAACTCGACAAAGTAGCTGCCGACACTATGGTAGGTGGTGCCACTTTGACTAAGCTTCTCGGCACTTCAGCATGGTACGCTCCCGGTGCTGCTACTGCAGAGGTTGTTGAGGCTATTATCCACGACCAAAAATGCATGATCCCCTGCTCTGCTCTTCTCGAGGGTGAGTATGGCGAGAAAGATCTTTGCATCGGCGTTCCCTGTATCCTTGGCAAAAACGGTATCGAGAAAATCGTTGAACTCGACCTCAACGAGGAGGAGAAAGCTCTCTTCGCTAAGAGCGCTGCCGCAGTTCACAAAACAAACGAGGCTCTCCCCTGCTAAGCTTACTTTAGCTTCATAAAAATTAAATCCGCTCGGCGTCGCTGGACTCCGAGCGGATATCTTTTTATTCACAAACGCAGCTACAACACTGCGAAATTAACGATCAATGCGATGACGCCTAACACTGCCATTACTGCGGCGATAATCTCCAACCGCTGCCCCGCAAACTTGTTAAAACGGGAAATCATTAAGGATATGGCATGACTGAAAGCCATCATAAACAGAAAGAATATGTCGAGGAAATTCCACCAGTTGGGCCGCATCGAATATGTTGCTACCAATAGCACCATCACCATCAATAATACGCACCACGCTAATGGCTGTGAGGTTAGTACTTTTTTCATCTTTATACTGCTTTATCTATACAATTTCACGCTATAAGGCACACCACCCTCTGTGACAATCCATGCGAAATAGAAGCCCGAAGGGGCGTTGAGGATATCGAGGTTAGCCACGTTTGTTTCGCGGAAATACTGCTCCTGAAAGAGCGCTCCCGCGGCGTTATATATACGCGCCATCGCCACATTGTCGGGCAGGGTGACGCGGAAGTGACCGCTACCCTCCCACTCCACTACGGGCGACGTGGGGCTGAGGAGCTCTTCTATGGCACGTTGACGCACCTTTGCTGCCTCCTGCTGCTCCTCTATAAACTGATTATAGAAGGTGAAGGGCGCTTCCTGTGGCTCTTCCTCTGCCTCATAAGTGGGGTTAGTGAGCAACGCCACCTCGCCGACACTTAGATATTCTGTCGGGAATAGACGGAACATGGTCATGGAGCGGCTGCCGAAATTTAGTCGATAATAATCACCTTTCCTGCCATGCATCACCATCGGCAATATATCATCCTTGTAAATCACTCCCATAGTGACGTTACGTTCCGCAGCCAACTGGGTATCGATCATATCGCTCCATTGATCAGGAGAGTACATATCTGAGAAGAGGGCATCAATGTCGGCACGGTTCCAAACGTTGTCAACCTCCGAGACGGTAGTCTCCCAGGAATCTATCACATCAGTGACGTCGTATTGCGCGGATAATATGGAGTAGATTTCGGCTGAGATATTACCCCAAGCACGTATTGCATCGTAAGGGATACGGCTGTCGTAACGGATATTCTCTATATGACGGGCATAGATAGTAAGCATCGCCCTTGTGCCATCATCCATTTTTCCGGCATCAAAGGACTCCTTAAGGTTATATGCTAGTATTGGATAGGCTTTATTCTCAGCAGAGATGATGACAAATCCTCCCGCAGGATGATTATATACATAAAAAGGTGAGAAAAGGCGATTGGTGGTAAGTGGACGGCCATTATACACCATCTTTGGAGGAGCCATCTTCATACCTCGTGAGGCATTAAAGAAGGTCTCGGCGATAGATGCGGCTTGCTTCTGGCTCACTGTTTCCGCCACGGCTGTTTGGCAGACCAGCAGTATCAGCGCCACGAATATAGCACGCGTATATATGGAGATATTTTTCATATTGTCGTCTGTTACTATCTATTTATAACGGATAAATCCGGTGCCAAATTATATCATAAGTGGAATAATCACTTAAATAGCGTAAAAGAAGGGCACCAACGAGTGATGCCCTTCAGTGATACGCATTTATTAACCTACGCTAAATCTTTTAGTTATGCGCAGAATTCTATTCAAATTCAATCAGCGGTTGGTCAGTACCAATCACGTCATCCTCTTTGACAAGGATCTGCTTAACGGTACCTTCCATATCTGAGTTAAGGTCATTCTCCATCTTCATAG
>CAZLJS010000074.1:0-7992 GCA_964559895.1 uncultured Sangeribacter sp. | reverse complement strand
GACAGAAGTATATACAGGATGCACCTCATCAGCGCATCCTTTTTTGCATAGCTTGGGTGGTGATGCATAGCTTGTCAGTGTGGTTCTAGGTGATAGCTTGCCAGCGTGGTTTGATGCATAGCTTGTCAGCGGGTTTGATGCATAGCAAGCAGCGGGTTTATGTGATATCATTGCGTAGTGCGGAGCTGTTCTGTTCAAAAGATCTTTCTTTTGCCCCGCTCGCTTGGCTACACATAATCGCAGTCTAGCAAATCTGATATATAGAATCTAGGATAAGAATTATAAATCTTATAAATCTTATAAATCTTATATCCATTCCCTTATCTCCGTATTTCTAATCTGCTGACTATTAGAAACCGAGTTTTTAGTGGGGGGTCATTCCTTTTGGGAAAGTATAAATCACCTTTAGAAAAATTAACGAGGGTTAAAGTAGCAGCCATTTTAGGCATCTTTTTGCGGCGTGTCTAATTTTATTAGGTAACTTTCCCCCCTCTTCGGCGGTTATATATGTAGAGAGATAATAATGAAAAGCACACATATATATACCAATGCGAAGATTCATAATGTATGTAATCTCCTTGGTGGCGATACTGTATTACAACGATCTATACGCAATACCTGCCTACCCGGGGATTATTGATATAACGCAGCCTACGGGAGACCCGATCCAGCTCTATCAAGTAGGCGATGAGTACGGTCATATACTTCGTACGATTGATGGCCACGCCGTGATGGAAGATGACGGCGCCTATTACTATGCAGACCTCGTTAATGGCAACCTTATATGCACTGATATCCTTGTTCATGACCCCGGCCAACGTCCCGCCGATGAGACCGAATTCCTGGATAATATCGACGACGATGAGGTGATTGCCACCCTCTCAAAATGGAGCCGCACATCTGTGGCACAAGCAGGTCTGGGACTTACCGGCTCTTACACCATGCCTACCACTGGTAGCCCTAAAGCTATCGTTATTCTTGTGGAGTTCACCGACCTTAAATTCACCGACAAGGTGGATCGCTTTCAGACGACCACGCCTCATGACTACTTCGACGCCATGCTCAACAGCCCCGGTTTCAGCCTCGACAGCGCGCACGGCAGTGTCCTCGACTACTTCTCTTCGGTCTCCAACGGTGCTTTCACTCCGCAATTTGACGTTTTTGGTCCATATACCCTCAGCCACAACAAATCATACTACGGCGCTGACGCCGCCTCGGGAAGCCACGACGCCAATAAGCTGCAACTCATCAACGACGCCTGCTCCGCCGCTGACAACGATATCGACTTCAACGACTACGCTTACGATGGCTCTGTGCCTTTCGTGTTTATATTCTATGCCGGAGTAGGGCAGAACACCTCAGCGTCTTCCAACGATATATGGCCCTCTGCCAACGACTTCGGCGGCACCTTCGACGGTGTCGCCATCAACAGATACGCTTGCGGAAACGCTGTCAACGTAATAAACAAACCGATTGGCATTGGCACCTTCGTGCATGAGTTCTCACACATCCTTGGGCTCCCAGACCTTTATAGCGGCACTGTGAGCGTAACTCCGGGATATTGGTCTGTGATGGACTACGGCATGTACCTCAACGATGGCCGTTGCCCTGCCGGATACGGCGCTTATGAACGCAACGCCCTGCAATGGACTGAGCCTACTATTCTCACCTCCGGAGAGGTATCGCTGCAGAATATCGCAGAAAACAACGAATGTTGCCTCATCCAGACGCCAAACGCCAATGAATATTTCCTCTTGGAGAACCGACAAAAGGTAGCATGGGATAAATACCTTCCGGGACATGGCCTGCTGGTATGGCATATCGACTACGACAGCGACGCCTTCGCCAACAGTCCCAACAAAGACGCAGCCCACCAACGTGTGGATATCATCGAGGCTAACTGCACACCCAACAATGGCAGCACCTCCACACAAGCCGGATACACCTTCCCCGGCACTTCAGGCAAGACTGCCCTCACACCTTATACCACTCCGGCACTACTCGCGTGGGATGAGTCTGATGTTAACGACGACGATGTCAACACCTCCCTCTCCGACATCACCGAGCAGAATGGCGTCATCACCTTCCTGGCGACCTGCGGATACCCCTTCGTCAACCGCGAAGTAATAGCCAATGAGGCTGAAGACGTCACCACGACAAGCTTCACCGCCAGCTGGCAACCGGTCACCGAGGCGACAGCATACTTTCTCACCGTCAAAGAGGGTGATGAGACCAACAATATCACCGAGAAAGCCGACTTTGGCGACCTGGCGACCTCCCTAACACTCCCTTCCGGATGGTCCGCATCCATTGCCAATGAGGATATCTTCAGCGATGCCGAATACGACGACACCTACTATGGCACCGCGTCACCGGCAGCTAAGCTCTCCGGAACATCGGCTTACATCATAAGCAAAACATACGACGACCCCGTCACCAAATTCCAATTCTGGTATCGCGGCATCGCCACCACCGACAGCCACCTCTCCATCATGGCTCACGCCAACAATGCCTGGTCAAAAGTCACCAATATACCCCTTGACAACGAGGAGAGCGCCACTGTCACCTTCACCGCCGAGGACCTGCCCGAGGGCACCTCGCAAGTGAGAATAGACTTCTACGATGCCGACAACGGAGGCTCATGTGCCATCGACGACATCATCATTGAGAGCGGTGTCGCTGCTACCGTGGTTGGCGACTACAACAGTAAAAATGTGGGCGACACTACTGCCATCACCCTCTCAGACCTGGACCTCGGCGAACATTATTCCTACAGCGTTTATGCTACAAACGGCACCTCCTTCACCCAACCCTCCGACCAAATCGAGGTGGATTTAAAGACCGAAGAGGAGAATGACTCGCAAGAATCCAATACTAATTTGCCTCAATATAGCATCCCCGAGGGGACTACTTCTGATGGGGTATATCTTCAGAAGATTGAGACACGTGGTACTGCGGCAGGTGACCACACCGTTTATTGGAACACCAACCCCTCCTTGCTATACACCCTGCTCGAAGCTAATACCGGTGTTAAGCCCGGCAGCTCATTTAGCATCGACATAGACTATAATTTCGCGCCCGACGACGCTTCCGACGTGGAGAACTACTGCGATTGCTCTTATGTCTGCATCTTTACCGATTGGGATAGGGATGGCAAATTCTCGCTCGACAAGAGGTTTGGTATGCTCAACTCCACGGATATCACCGACGCGGAGTCCAACAAAGAGATGCTCACCGACATGAAGACCATAACCTTCACAGTACCCGACGATGTTCCCGAAGGGTGGTCATGCATACGCATCATGCTCAACCGCGGCTACAACGCTGTCCCGCTCAACACTGCGCAACAGGACGGAGCCGTTGCCACAAACCTCGTCTATGGCCGCGTATATGATTTACCCATAGCCGTTTATTCCATTATCACTGGAGTTGGAGAAAACAGCTACGACGCGTCAGACGATAGTCCGATATACTATACCATATCCGGCATACGTGTCTCTACCGACAATCTACCCTCCGGAGTATATCTAGTCAAACGAGGCACCACCGTACAGAAAATCCTCATCCCCTAAAACGGGTCTCATCATATTTACGTTTTCGGTTTCTTCATAATAAATGTCATTTGCTCCACAATGTATTTTATCCGCATTGTGGAGCTTTTCTGCATTGAATTGCTTGATTTTTTGTAATTTTGTGGCTGAAAAGAAACATATCTATGGAGCCACAGATACCCGACGGATTTAGACAGCAGCTCAGCGCCACGCTGGGTAGCGACGAGGCAGCGCGATTAATCGCGGCGATAGAGGAGACACAGCCCGCAGTGGGAGTGCGTTTCAATCCTCGCAAACAGGGGGAGTTGCCGCAATGGATGGCAGACGCCACCCCCGTGGAATGGTGCCCCGACGGGTATCGTCTCGCCACACGCCCCAACTTCGCGCTAACGCCACAATGGCACTCCGGCGCTTTCTATGTCCAGGAGCCGGCATCTATGGCGATACAGCGCATCGTGGAGAGCATCGTCTCAGGTCCCGTCAGAGCCCTCGACCTATGCGCCGCACCGGGTGGCAAGACCACCGCGGCGATGAGCGCTCTACCCGCCGGTTCATTGATGGTTGCCAACGAATACGTGGCGCAGCGTGCCTCTATCCTTAAAGAGAACCTGGAGAAATGGGGTATGCCGGACGTCATTGTCACTAATGGCTCCACAGATTTCCTCGCCGACGCCACATCACTCTTTGACCTCATCATAGCCGACGTGCCCTGCTCCGGAGAGGGTATGATGCGTAAGGATGCCACCGCTCGCCAACAATGGTCGCCCGGATTGGTGACACAATGCGCTACTTTACAGCGCAAAATCATCTCCGACGCCATAGGCGCGCTACGCCCCGGAGGACACCTCATCTACAGCACCTGCACCTTCAATCGCGACGAGGATGAGTCCAACGTGGAATGGATCTGCAAAGAATATGACTGTGAGACCTTGCCAATAGAGTTTCTATCAGCTATGCGGTCACCGCTCACCGAGGAGCATTGTTACCGTTTCGCACCACATACCACCGGTTCTGAAGGGCTATTCATCACGCTGCTACGTAAACGCAGTGGCGACGAACGTGCCTCAAAGATGAAACCGCGTAAAATCAAGAGCGTCGATCCAAAGTTGATACCATGGATAGACGCCGCAGCGCTGGGTGGCAACGAGCCTGTACTCTTTGACCACAACTCCACCATACATCTTATCAGCAAGGATTACATGCCGCTACTGGGCTGGCTGCAAGATCATGTGCGCATTATCAATGCCGGTGTGGAGGTAGCTTCCGCCAAGGCCAAAGGGTTTGTGGTGGAACATGGCGTGGCGCTATCCACCATATATCGTCGCGGATATTTCCCCGAGGTGGCTCTATCACACGACGACGCCATAAAATACCTATCGCGCCTCACCGAACCGCTTCCCGAATCGGTAAAGACAGGATTCGTGCTAATGACACACGCGAATTTGCCTCTGGGATGGATCAAGAATATCGGCAACAGATACAACAACCTATACCCCGCCAACTACCGCGTAAGGGTAGGTGCTAACTAACTATATATCATAATGATAACTATTCGAGAGCTCAATAAATACTACGGCAACCTCCATGTTCTCAAGGATATAAACCTGGAGATAAACAAGGGTGAGATAATGGCGATAGTAGGTCCCAGCGGCGCGGGCAAGACCACGTTGCTACAAATCGCGGGCACGCTCGACCGCCCCGACAGTGGCAAGGTCATATACGATGGCGAGGAGCTGTCGCGCCTCAGCGATAGGAAATTATCTGCATTCCGCAACGCCAACATCGGGTTTATCTTCCAGTTCCATCGTCTGTTGCCGGAGTTCACCGCCTTGGAGAACGCCGCCATGCCCGCCATGATAGCCGGCATGAGCCTATCGAAAGCGAAGGCGAAGGCCATGGAGCTATTGGAGGTGCTAGGCATCGCAGACCGCAGCAAGCATAAGCCAGGAGAGATGTCGGGCGGTGAGTGCCAGAGGGTTGCGATAGCAAGAGCGTTGGTCAATTCGCCACAAGTGATATTTGCCGACGAGCCCACAGGAAGCCTCGACAGCGAAAACCGCCGAGAGATAGAGCGTCTTATAGCCTCGTTGCGCCAAGAGTTTGGCCACACCTTCGTCATCGTCACTCACGACATGACGCTAGCGGAGATAGCAGACCGCACCATCACCATGACGGATGGTAAAATTATCACTCCGGAGCTATCTGTTTAGTCCTCTTTAGCCGGTTCTACATGTATATTGGTGATAGTATTGTCGCCGAATTGCGCCTTTAGTCGCTGTTCCACAGCGGTGGCGATGTCGTGGCCCTCTATGACGGTAATCAGCGGGTTGACCTTGATATGACAGTCTATGATGATAAAGCGGCCGTTGCGGCGCGTGCGCAGATGGTGCATACGCTTCACACCCTCTGTGTCGTCAATAATCGTCTCTATCTCCTTTACCATATCATCTGGCAGGGACTTCTCCAGCAATTCGTTGACAGCCGGCATGGAGATGCTCAGCGCCGAATGAGCGATAAACACTGCGATGATAATTGACGCTATCGGGTCCAACACGCGCCATTTATCCCCGAGGAAGATAGCCGCTGCTACGCCTATTAGTGTCGCAATGGAGGAGAAGCTGTCGCTGCGATGGTGCCACGCATTGGCGCGTAGCGACGAGGAGTTGACACGTCGTGCCGCACGTATAGTATATTGATACATCGCCTCTTTGAGCAGTATGGATAGCGCCGCCACCAACAATGCCGCTTTAGTGGGCGATGGTAGCTCCATCCCCGACATTATCAGCCAAACCGATTTAGTGCCCGCCAGGCCGATGCCCAATGCCACTACCATAAGCGCCACGCCGATGAGCAGCGTGGAGAAGGTCTCAAACTTACCATGGCCATAAGGATGGTCGGCGTCGGCACTGCGATATGCCAACCCTATGAAAATGATCACTATGAAGTCTGTGGCGAAGTCACTGAGAGAGTGAACACCATCCGCCACCAACGCATCACTATGTCCTATGAAACCGAAGAGAAGTTTCAACACTGTCAGCACCGCATTTACCCAAAAGCCAATCCATGTGACTCTGCGTATAAACGCCACTGCCGACGACGATTCTTTTTCCAAAATCTCGGTTATTAGAGTTTTTGCGAAGTTACAAATAAATTTTAATATTCCATATCCTTGTTTTTAAAATTCTTTCACCTTTAGGTCCTCTGTCGGATTTTTTTATTATCTTTGCACTAATTTTGTAACACCAACATCATTTGCGGTAATAGCTCAGTTGGTAGAGCATCAGCTTCCCAAGCTGAGGGTCGCGAGTTCGAGCCTCGTTTACCGCTCTTTTTTTAATAGTTTTATAGTATTTAAGCTTTAGGTTAATGAAAAACTTCATGAAAAGACTCCGTAGCATCGGCTTGCTATTTCTATTAGCATGTGCATCAAGCATTTCCGCCTCTAATAATTACGGACTACCCTCAACTATTCAAGAGGGCAACATCTTGCATTGCTTCGACTGGACCTTCTCTCAGATCGAACAGGAACTCCCCAACATCGCAGAAGCCGGCTTCGTAGCCGTACAAGTCTCCCCCGTACAGGGCAACTGCTCTACCAACGGCGAATGGTACTTCGCTTATATGCCTTATGACCTGGTATTCCGCGCTAACGGCAACGGAAGCAAGGCACAACTAACATCTCTCTGCACCAAAGCTAAAGAATACGGCATCAAAATCATAGTGGATGTGGTAGCAAACCATGTCAACAAAGCCGCCGGATATCACGATGCATGGTGGAACACCGAAGGACGTTTACGCTGGAACGGCAGCATCGACTATAGCAGTCGCTACTCTATCACTCACGGACAACTCGGCGACTATGGCGACGTTAACTCCGAAGACTCCGAGGTGCAAGCCCGCGCTAAAGCCTTCGTAGAAGACCTCAAAAGTTGCGGCGTGGAAGGTATCCGTTGGGATGCTGCTAAACATATAGGGCTCCCCTCAGAGAGCTGCAATTTTTGGCCTCAAGTATGCTCCGTAGCCGGACTATGGCACTACGGCGAGATCCTAGACGGCCCCGGCGGCGACAAATACACACTCCTCAAAGAATACTGCAAATATATGTCGGTTACCGACTCTGAATACTCATCATGGACTCGCAGTGAGGTTTGCAACGGCAACGTCCCCTCTGGCTATGGCAGCTGGTCGGTAAACGGCGTGCCCTCCACAGGCATCGTCTATTGGGCTGAGAGCCACGACAATTATAGCGAAGATGACGGTTCCACTTCAGGCATATCACAAGACAAAATAGACCGCGCATGGGCCATTGGCGCTTGCCGCAACGGCGAGACGTCGCTATACCTCTCACGCCCCACAGCCAGCGGTAAAAGCAACATCAAGATTGGCGTGAAAGGTTCCACTCACTTTACATCCAAGGAGATAGCCGCTGTCAACCACTTCA
>CAZLJS010000073.1:6929-8169 GCA_964559895.1 uncultured Sangeribacter sp. | reverse complement strand
CGGATGCGGGCATAGTCCCATTCGCGGCTATAAGCGCTGGCACCTGCGATGATCAATTTGGGACGCTCTGCACG
Source organism: uncultured Sangeribacter sp. (assembly GCA_964559895.1). Taxonomy (GTDB): domain Bacteria; phylum Bacteroidota; class Bacteroidia; order Bacteroidales; family Muribaculaceae; genus Lepagella. The sequence goes on along the minus strand of CAZLJS010000073.1, from coordinate 8,095 downwards.
TGCTTTCTCCTCCATCTCCTCGTAGTTAACGCGGCCTGTAGCTGCATCTACTGTGTAGCTGATGGGTTGGAACATGAGGCCTGAGAAGTTAACGGGGCTACCGTGTGAAAGGTGACCACCATGGGAGAGGTCCATACCCATGAATTTGTCGCCGGGCTGGAGGCATGCCATGAACACTGCCATGTTGGCTTGTGCTCCACTGTGGGGCTGTACGTTGGCCCATTCAGCGCCGAAGAGTTTCTTTACTCTCTCGATGGCGATGGTCTCTGCTTTATCTACCTCTTGGCAACCGCCATAGTAGCGTTTTGCAGGATATCCTTCAGCATATTTATTTGTTAAACATGAACCCATGGCACGCATTACCTCGTCGCTTACAAAGTTCTCACTTGCGATAAGCTCGATACCGCGACGTTGGCGGAGGTGCTCACGGTCAATAATTTCAAAGATTTCGTTGTCTCTTTTCATTGTGGTTATTTATAGATTTAAAGTTAATGCTATTTTATTCGGCAAAGTTAATAATTTTTGTGATATAATGACAATTATCCACCAAAATTATCATAATGGATGCTTTCAGGTTCCACTCCGAGGTCGTATAGCATTTTGTTTACGGCGTTACTCATAGGACCGGGGCCACACATGTAGTACTCGATCTCTTCGGGTGCTTCGTGGTCCTTCAGATAGTTCTGATACATGACCTGATGCACAAAGCCGGGGGTGTATTTCACGCCAGCGGCATCTGCTGCGGGGTCAGGACGGTCGAGGGCAAGATGGAACTTGAAGTTGGGGAACTCCTTTTCCAACTGGAGGAAGTCTTGCAGATAGAATACTTCGTTGAGGGCGCGAGCGCCGTAGAAGTAATGCATCTTCCTATCGGTGGTGTGGAGAGTTTTGGTCATATACATGATCTGTGCACGTAGGGGAGCCATACCGGCGCCACCACCCACCCATATCATCTCTGCTTTGGAGTCAAGGATGGGATGGAAGTCTCCGTAAGGGCCACTCATCAGCACCTTGTCGCCCGGCTTGAGGGTGAAGATGTATGATGAAGCGATACCCGGGGAAACGGGTTGGAAGCCCACTGCGGGTTTCGGTTTGAACGGTGGTGTAGCGATACGCACTGTAAGCATGATGCGGTCACCCTCCTCGGGATAGTTGGCCATGGAGTA
>CAZLJS010000073.1:0-6829 GCA_964559895.1 uncultured Sangeribacter sp. | reverse complement strand
TACGCACTGTAAGCATGATGCGGTCACCCTCCTCGGGATAGTTGGCCATGGAGTAGGCGCGCACTGTCTCTTCGGTGTTTTTGCATTTGAGGCCAAAGAGCCCGAATTTCTCCCATGAGGGGAGGTATTCATCGCCGATAAGCGTCTTGTCGATATCCTTGTCGTAGTCCATGCTATATTGCGGGATACGTATCTGTGCGTAGGAACCGGGCATGAAGTTCATATGCTCCCCTTCGGGAAGTTTCACGATGAACTCTTTGATGAAGGTGGCGACGTTGCGGTTGGAGATCACCTCGCATTCCCACTCTTTGACTTCGAGCGCGGCGGGATCTACCTGCAGTTGCATATCTGATTTCACCTTCACTTGGCAACCGAGGCGCCAATGGTCTTTCATCTGTTTACGGGAGAAGTGCACCGCCTCTGTGGGGAGCATCTCACCGCCACCCTCCAATACTTGCACTTTGCACTGTCCGCAGCTACCTTTACCGCCACAGGCCGAGGAGAGGTGTACGTCGTTGTCGCCGAGTGTGGCGAGCAGCGATTTACCACTATTGGCGATGATTTCTTTCTGTCCGTTGTTGATAGATATTTTCACCTCGCCGGATGCCACTAGGAAGCGTTTAGCGACGAGTAGGACTGCCACCAACACCATGACGATGCCGAGGAAGATGAGCGCCGCGGCGGTGATGGAGCTCCAATTTATCTGAAGTGTTATAAGATTATATATCATGATTACATTCAGGATTATAGTTTAATACCGAGGAAGGACATGAAAGCGATTCCCATGAGGCCGGTGATGATAAATGTGATGCCCACGCCGCGCAACGGTGCGGGGATGTTGGAGTATGCCAGACGCTCTCTGATGGCAGCCAAGCAGGTGATGGCGAGCAACCATCCGATACCTGACCCTGCGCCATAGACGGTAGCGGTCCACGCATCTGCAAACTCTTTCTGCTGCATGAAGAGCACGGCACCGAGGATGGCGCAGTTCACGGCTATCAATGGCAGAAAGATGCCCAACGAGTTATACAGTGAGGGTGAATATTTCTCTATCACCATCTCGAGGATCTGCACCAGAGCGGCGATGACGGCGATAAACATGATTAAGCCAAGGAAGCTCAAGTCGGTATCGGCATATTCCGGACCTAGCCAGCTCAATGCGCCGGGCAACAACACGTATTGGTTGATGCACCATGTGATAGGCAGGGAGATCATCAAGACAAAGCTGACGGCGATGCCTAAGCCGAATGCTGTTTTCACATTTTTCGATACCGCTAGGAATGAGCACATTCCCAGGAAGTAGGCAAACACCATGTTATCTACAAAAATCGAACGTATGAAGAGATTTAAATTTTCCATCTTTATTTCTATAGACTAATGGTTATTTTTCTTGTAAATCTTTGTTTTTGGAGCGGTGTACCCAGATGATGCAAGCCACGGTGATAAGGGCCATCGGTGGGAGAATCATCATACCGTTGTTCATATATCCGGCATCGTACCATGACTGGGGCACTACTTGGCAACCGAAGAGGGTGCCGGAGCCGAGGAGCTCGCGGAAGAATGCCACGATGATGAGTATCATGCCGTAGCCAAGGCCGTTGCCCACACCGTCGAGGAATGATAGCCAGGGACGATTGTTGAGGGCGAAGGCTTCGAGGCGGCCCATGATGATACAGTTGGTGATGATCAATCCTATGAAGACGGATAGCTGCTTGCTCACGTCGTAGGTGTAGGCCTTAAGGACCTGGCTGACGACTACCACGAGGGCGGCTACTACCAGCAATTGGACGATGATGCGGATGGAGCCGGGGATGCTCTTGCGGATGAGCGATATGATGACGTTGGAGAGCGCCAAGACGGCGGTGACGGAGATGGTCATTACCAACGCCGGCTCCAATTTGGCAGTGACGGCAAGTGCCGAACAGATGCCCAAAATCTGCACGATGACAGGATTATCCTTGGATAAAGGATTAAAAAATGTCGATTTTGTTGCTTTTGATATAGCCATGATTATTGTTTTGCAGATTGAAGTTTCTTGAAATACGCGTCGTAGGGGCGCAATGAATTTTCCAACATTTTCTGCACGCCTTGGCTGGTGATTGTGCCACCGCTGACTGCGTGTACGTAGCTGGTGCCGTCTGTGGGCTCTTGGCCGTTTTTCACTACTTTTACGGAGGTGAAGTTGCCGTTGTCATAGACAGCTTTATCCTTAAACTGCTCTTGGAATTTTGGTTTCTCGATTTCGGCGCCTAGTCCCGGGGTTTCACCCTCGTGGGCGAAGTAAGCGCCATAGATGGATGTGCCGTCGTCGTTAAAGGCGATGTATCCCCAGATTGGGCCCCACAATCCCGCGCCATAGACGGGCAGGATGTATTTGGTGCCATTGTCGGTGGTGCAGATATATACCGGAAGGAGGCGGTTATTGTCGTCCTTCTTGACCTGCTCCGACACGTTGACGTCAAAGGCGTTGGCGTTTTTCACGTCGTAGCCGCGTGAGTTGACGACTTTTGCTGTAATATGCTCTTTGTAAAGCTCTGCTACGCTCTGCTCCTTGGTAGGGACGATAAGCGCGGCGGCGAGGATCTGGCTCTTTTTGTCGTTGGCCACATTCTCATCCTGCTTGGGTTTCAATGCTTGGTAAACCACCGAAAGGAGAACGCCTACCAACAAAACCAGTACCGCAGAATATATTATGGTGTAGAGATTGCTCTCTCTGTTGAATTTCATAATCTTTCAGTTTTAAATTATGCTTTAATGCGTTTTAGTCGGCGACGGATGTTGGCGTTAACCACGCAGTAGTCGATCAATGAAGCGAAGCAGTTCATCAAGAGTACGGCGAGCATGGCGCCTTCGGGGTAACCGGAGTTGTAGCAACGGATGAGCATTGCCAAGACGCCGATGAGGAATCCGTAGATGTACTTACCGGTATTGGTGCGGCATGCAGTCACAGGATCGGTGGCCATGAAGACGATGGCGAAGGCGAAGCCTCCCAAGCATAGCTGCGTCAACGGATCTACCATTGTGGCGGGATACGTGGGTGACTGGAAGCTATATGCGATGGTGGACATGAGTGCTGCGCCTACTACTCCGGAGAGGATGATGCGCCAGTTGGCGATGCCGGTAAGCAGCAATATCACCGCTCCGATGAGGATGCAGAACGTGGAGGTCTCGCCCCAGGAACCGGGGATGAATCCGAAGAAGTAGTCTGTGAATGTGAGAGGGTTACCTACTACAGATGTGATCTGCGAGGAGGCGTTGGCTGCTAATTGGCCGAGTGGTGTGGCGCCGGAGAAGGCATCTACGGCGTTGTCGCCACCTAATGACACGAATACTGCGTCGCCGCTCATCTTGACGGGATAGGCGAAGAAGAGGAAGGCGCGTGCCACCAATGCTACGTTAAGGAAGTTGTATCCGGTGCCGCCAAACACCTCTTTGGCGAAGATAACGGCGAAGGCTGTTGCCACGGCTATCATCCAGCAGGGTGTCTCCACGGGGCATATCATCGGGATTAGGATACCCGACACCAGGAATCCCTCTTGGATCTCATGGCCTCGCATCTGCGCTACGATGAACTCTATGCCTAAGCCTACTATATATGCGGTGAAGATCTGTGGTATCACCTGCCAAAGGCCGTAGAAGAAGAGCGAGAGGAGCGCTGTGGTATCGCCACCTGTTGCCAACGCGTGCTGATAACCGATGTTCCACATACCAAACAGGCAGCAGGGCATCAATGCCAGCACTACCATGATCATGGTACGTTTGGAGTCATTGCCGTCATGAATATGCACTCCGTCGCGCGAGGTGGTGTTGGGAGTGTATAGGAAGGTATAGAAACCGTCAAACACTGATTGCAGCTTCGCATACTTCCCGCCTTTTTCAAATTGAGGCTTTATCTTATCTATTTGTTGTTTTAATTTACTCACGACTTTTAAATATTAGCTATTCAAGTTCTTTGCGGAGTCGAGCCAACCCCTCTTTAACTATATGTTGGAGTTCGATTTTGGAGGTATCCACAAATTCCGCGAGTGCGAAGTCTTCGGGAGCGACCTCATAGATGCCGAGTTTCTCCATTTTGTCGATATCGTTGGCTATGATAGCCTTGAGCAGGTATTCGGGATATATATCCATGGGGAACACCTTGTCGTATTCGCCGCTGACGATCATGGCACGTACGCCACCTTTGACGCGGGCATCGAAGTCAAATGGCTTCTTCAAGCCGCGCAGAAACGCGGGGAAGGAGTGTTTGACGCTATATTTCTTGGGGCTTAGTGACGCCCAACCCATAAATTCGTCGGTGGTGTCGCCCTCTTGTATCACGGTCACTTGGCGATAGGGATAGCGCAAGAAGTCTGATTCCAACGAGACTTTATGGCCGGTGAGCACGTTGCCGCTGATGACTCTCTGGGTGGTCTCTGATGGCTTGATTTTCCCTTTTAGCAGGGTGTCCATAGCCACGCCTAGGGTGGTCTTCACGACTTGTGGTTTATCTATTTCCGGACCTGTGATAGCCACTTCTGCTGCCATATCCAATGTTTTTGTAGCGAAGAGCTTACCTATTCTCACCACGGTGCGTGCGTCGAGGGCCCAGACCACTTCGCCTTTGTTGACCGGCTTGATGTTGGCGATCTGCACGCCTACGTTGCCTATGGGGTGTGGTCCTTGGAACTCTACTACTTCGGCGCCGCTGACGCTGATGCCGCTACCAAAGCGGGCGCTGAGATATACGGTGCCGTCGGTGAGCTTCGACAATACTTTCACGCCCTCCTCGAGATAACTCTTATCGGCGGGTGAAATCATCTCTACTGCCAATGGTGAGGAATCAAAGGTGGTAATAAAAATATCGCGTGGCACCACATCCAAACGGGGCACCACGTCGTAAGGACGTTGACGCATCATGGCCCATAGTCCCTCATTTGCCAGAAAATCTACTATCGTCTCGCGCGTGGCGGGGATGGTGTAGCTTTTCTGCTCTTTATTTACCGAAGCGGCTTTGACGATGACCGCCTCTATTTTGCGTCGCTCGCCACGTCGCACCTCCTCTACTATACCGGAGACGGGGGAGACCACATTCACTTTGCCGGTGTCTTTATCGCCCAATAATGGTGAACCCTTCACCACTTCATCACCGGCTTTTACCAATGCTTTCCAGAGATATCCCGGGAAATCGTCCGGCACCACTGCTACCCTATTAGCACGCAGCTCCACCGGCGTGGCATCGGTCACATCTCCTTTCAAGGGGATGTCCAATCCTTTCTTTATTCGTATGATATTAGCCATATAACTAGTTTCGATTCATTTCATTATCATGTAACAATCTAATTATGATATTATCATAATCTACGACGCTAAAATATCCTACAAAATTACAAAAAAAAGAAATACGACAGTATAGTGTATGCAAAATTTCCAACGATAGGTAGAAATGGAGGGGCAAGTCAACAAAATAGGGGAATAAAAAATCGGAGCCCCCGGGTGATGGAGACTCCGAATAGTGGTGTGTGCTGATTGGCTTATTTCAGTTTCTGAACGAAGTTTTTGATCTCGGTGTTGTCGGGATCATAAACCAATCCTTTTTGATAGTATGTCTTAGCGCCTGAGTTGTCGCCTTTGGTGTAGTAATAGTTGGCTACGTAGTAGCACATCTTGCGGGCATCGCTTGCATACTTGGAGGCGTCGGATGCTTGCTCGAGTTTGGAGATGGCGTTTTGGTAGTCAGTGAGGGCGGAACCGTTGTCTGCTTTACCTGCGTTGGCGATTTTAACGTCGCCAAGGAGTTTGTCGGCAGAGTAGTTGGTAGCGTCGGCGGATTTGGCTTTGTTGGCATATTCTACGGCGCGGTTGAGGTAATTGGCTTTGGTAGCGTCGTCCTCAGCACTGATGCCTGCGAAATAGGAGAGCTTACCGGCTTGGAGATAGTCGTTGTAGGATGGTTTCTCCAATTTGGAGGTATATTGCTGGTAAGCGTCGGAGGCTTTAGCGTAGTTCTCTTTGTCGATGTAAGCGTAAGCCAATGTCTTGTAGAAGTGGGAAGCGCTGGGATATGCTTGGATAGCGTCCTCTACTACGGTGATGGCTTCGTCGGCACGTTTAGCGTCTGAGAACTCACCGGCGATGAGGGTGTAGTCGATCTGTGCCAATACGTTCTCTTTGGGGTTGGCTTGGTGTTTAGCAAGGAGGTTCTCAGCCATTTGCAAGCGTTGCTCTTTGAGGTTGGAGAGCTGAGCGGCGTTCATGAACTGATAGCGCATTGCGGTGAAGTTGTTGGGGTCTTTAGCCAACTGTTTGGTAGCGTAGTCGTAACCTTTCTGGTACTCGTTGCCGTAGAAGAGGAGGAATGAGTAGCGGTCCTCGTCACGGTCGAAGTGGTTGGGGTTGTTGACGTATTTGCCATATTGTTCTGCAGCCTCTTTGTATTTGCCTAGGGTGTAGTAGGTGTTGGCGAGCTCGCGCTGACCGAGTGCTGAGTTGGGGTTGTTTTGAAGAAGGTTTTTCAACTGTTGGATAGAATAGTTGGGGTTGACGTCGATGTGGATGTCAGCGTTCTTCACGTAAGCCTCTACAGCGGAGGGAGCGAAGCTATAAGCCATTTCAAACATACCTGCAGCCTGGCCCCAGTCTTTCTGGTCGTAGGCTTGGTCTGCTTGGAATACGTAATAGTCGGGGTTCTCACCGTTCATTTTGTATGCTTTCTCGGAGCGTTTGGTGATCTCTTTGGCATATGCGGTGGGGTTAACGTCGTAGTAAGCGCGCGCGATGGCTACTTGCACTGACGCGTCTTTCTTAGCATATTTCTCAGCGAGTTTGAACTGCTCTTCAGCCTCTTTGGAAT
>CAZLJS010000072.1:0-8202 GCA_964559895.1 uncultured Sangeribacter sp. | reverse complement strand
AAGCCATGCTTATTGAGCTAATGAAATCCAAGATTCACCGTGTGAAAGTCACCGAAGCGAATCTTAACTATATTGGAAGTATCACCATTGATAGCGAGCTTCTTAAGGCCGCCGACATCATGGAAGGACAGCGAGTGTTTATCGTCAACAACAACAATGGCGAGCGCTTCGACACATATGTCATCGCCGGAGCTCCACATAGCGGAGTCATCTGCCTCAACGGTGCCGCGGCACGCAAAGCGCAACCCGGCGACATCGTCATCATCATGACCTATGCGCTTATGACTCCCGAGGAGGCTAAATCACATAAGCCAACAGTCATATTCCCCGATTCAGAAACAAATCTTCTCTAATAATACATAAGACCCATGTTTGAAAATCTACAGGACCGCCTCGAACGGTCGTTTAAAATACTCAAAGGACAAGGCCGCATCACTGAGATAAATGTGGCTGAAACGCTTAAAGATGTGCGTAAAGCCCTGATGGAGGCCGATGTCGCTTACAAAGTGGCAAAGCAGTTTACCGACACCGTTAAGGCAAAAGCCATGGGCCAGAACGTGATCAACGCCCTCAAGCCGCAGGAGCTCATGCTCAGCATCGTGCGTGAAGAGCTGATCAACCTTATGGGTGGCGGCAAAGTCACTCTCGACCTTAAAGACAAACCGTCGGTAGTGCTGATGTCGGGTCTGCAAGGTTCCGGTAAGACCACCTTCTCCGGTAAGCTGGCATTGCGTTTGAAATCACAAGGCCGCCGTCCCCTCTTGGTGGCAGGCGACGTTTATCGTCCCGCCGCTATTGAGCAGTTGAAGGTATTGGGCGAGCAGATCAAAGTCCCCGTATATAGCGAAGATGGCTCCAAAAATCCTGTAGAGATAGCGCTCCATGCTATCAGCCAAGCTAAGAAAGAGAGCTACGACGTGGTTATCGTCGATACTGCCGGACGTCTTGCCGTAGATGAGGCGATGATGAACGAGATAGCAGCTATCAAAGAGGCCGTTCACCCCAACGAGACACTCTTCGTGGTTGACTCCATGACCGGTCAAGATGCTGTCAACACCGCCAAAGAGTTTAACGATCGCCTCGACTTCGATGGCGTTATCCTCACCAAACTCGACGGTGACACCCGTGGTGGTGCCGCGCTCTCTATCCGTGCCGTGGTCAACAAACCGATCAAATTCATCGGTAGCGGTGAGAAACTTGAGGACCTCGAGGAGTTCAATCCCGAAGGTATGGCAAGCCGCATCATGGGCCAAGGCGATATCTGGAGCCTCGCCGAGCGTGCGCAACGTATCATCGACGAGGATGAGGCAAAACGTCTGCAAGAGAGAATCCAAAAGAATAAATTTGACTTCGAGGACTTCCTCAAGCAGATCCAACAGATTAAGAAGATGGGTAACCTCAAGGACTTGGCATCCATGATACCCGGTGTAGGTAAAGCTATCAAAGATATCGAGATTGACGACAACGCTTTCAAAGGTATCGAGGCTATCATCGGCTCCATGACCCCCTATGAGCGCCGCAATCCCGAGAAAATCGACGCTAGCCGCAGAAAACGTATCGCTGCCGGTTCGGGTACTTCTCTACAAGAGGTAAGCCGCCTCATCAAGCAGTTTGAAGAGAGCCGCAAAATGATGAAGATGGCCACTTCTATGAAGAATAACCCCATGAAGATGATGCGCCAGATGCGTCAAGCTAAGAAGCATAGATAATAACGCTCCTACTAAATATGAGGTGTGAGAGCTGCAATATCGCAGCTCTTCACCTCTTTTATTTCTTACTACCTTTATATTTCCAACCGTAACAACGATGACGTCATGACACCACTTTTCACACTTCTATTCTCACTCTTCTCCTTTATCACCGGCGCCAACGAGCAGCAAGTGCCGGAGGCAAACCTATTGTTTGTAGGCGATGCCATGCAGCACCAGGGTCAGTTGGACCAAGCCAAACTCCTGGGCAAAGGAAAGGGGTATAACTACGACGACTGTTTCAGCTTGATAGCGCCGACAGTTATAGCCGCCGACTATGCTGTATGCAACCTAGAGGTACCCCTCGGTGGTGGTCCGTCATACACCGGATATCCCTGTTTCTCCGCCCCAGACAGCTATGCCGTGGCGCTCAAGGATGCCGGTTTCGATCTGTTTCTCACTGCCAACAATCATTGCCTGGACCGTGGCGACAAAGCCGTACGACGCACTATCACTGTGCTGGACTCGCTAAAGGTAGATCGCATCGGCACTTATCACAACAAACAGCACCGCCGTAGCAGCATACCATTTATCAAGAATGTGAAAGGGTTTAAAATCGGATTTCTCAACTATACCTATGGCACCAATGGCATAGAAGCCCGCGACGGAGCGGAGATAGCGTATATCAACCGCAAAGCGATAGCTGAGGAGATAGCCGCCACTCGAGCTGCCGGTGCCGAGATATTGGTGGTCTGTATGCACTGGGGTGTGGAGTATGTGCTTACTGAGAATGCGGAGCAGCGTTCTCTTGCCGACTTCCTTGTCGATCAAGGCGTCGATTTAATCATCGGTGGCCATCCTCACGTGATACAGCCTATGAAGGTGGTGCACAATGATAAAGAGAATAAGGATGTATTGGTAGTCTATTCCTTGGGCAACTTTATATCCAATATGAAGACCACCGACACTCGCGGAGGCGCTATGGTATATGCCACACTCACTCGCGATGTGAATGGTAAAGCCATCTTTAAAAACGCATCCTACGACACCTTCTACGCTGCCAAGCCATCAGGCAACACCTCCAACTATATGGTAATACCTTCATGGATGACTAGCTATATCCCTAGCGGACAATATTCCTATTGGACCGCGTTCAACACTTCTGCATCCCGCATCTTTGATACCTATAATATCTCAGTGCCTCGCCGACATAAATAAATTTGTATGAAGAGACTTAAACGAGTTATCTCAATAAGCTTTATTTGTTTAGCTTTATATGCATCTGCAGATAATTCAGATAACTTATTAATCATTGAAGGGCACTTCTTCTCTGAGATGCCTATTTCTTCTTCTGAGATTAATGGCATGAAGCAGATAGTCGCGCCTAATGGTACTAAAGCGATGGTTATAACATTGCAAAATCCACTTCCTGAAGCTGCTTTGAAATATGAACTGCCGGCAAAGGACGTCCCGGATGCTGATGCCATTTTGAAGATTGCCAAGAATACAAAAGTGATGAAGGTGTCGTTTGCATCTCCTGCAGAAGATAAAATCTCGATAGGGTCGAAATTTCCAAAATTTACTGCCACGGATATTGATGGCCAATCGTGGAGCAATGCTGATGTCCAAGGGAAAGTGATGGTCTTAAACTTATGGTTTACCGGATGTGGCCCTTGCCGTGCTGAGATGTCGGAGTTGTCGCAATGGAAAGATGAGATGCCGGATGTGATGTTTTTCTCCGCCACGTATGAGGATGCCGCAACAGCACGTCCTGTTCTCGCCAAGGAGGGCTTCAACTGGATTCCTATTGTCAATGATACTCAGTTTAGCGAATGGATTGATTCACGAGGCTATCCTCTAACGATAGTAGTTGACAAAACCGGAGTAATTACTCACATCGAACATGGCACATCACCTCTTCAGAGAGAAGTGTTGAAGAGGATGATTCAAGAGGCTCGATAGGTAATGTTTATGGCTATTACCCTTTGATGATTCAGTGCTCAATGTTGCCGGCTACTTGCATCTGCCACAGTGGGAACAGCCATTGCAGATAAGGCGTGAGGCGCATTTACTGCAGCAAGGGCCGTCATAAACGGGACGATATAGACGTGAACCATCTATGACTACGCCAAATGGATTTTTAAGTATAAACTGCAGCGGACGGCCCTCATAATTGACGTTGGCCTTCATAGCCATCTCGCTCTGCACCTTCTTGTCGGGCATGCAATAAAGTCGGCCATCCTTAATGAAATTCGTGCCGGTTTCTATAAAACAGAATCGCACATCGTGGCGTTGGCATTGCGCCGAGAGGCTCTTCACCCAATCGAAATTGCAAGGACGAGCCCCATCGTAGTTTTCGCCACCGGCTATGACCTGCTCTATGGCTCCGGTGGCTAAATACTGTTCCACATTCACTTCGCCAATGAATGGCGCTACCATGAACCCTTTGTGCTTAAACGGTAGATCCAGCAGTATAGGTATTCTCTCATCGGCACGTCGCTGGTTCTCGCATGTGACATTGAAGAATATATTATCCCAGCCGTCACCCCAGTTGTGAGGCAAACAGTCTGCCACCCTCTCGGGCCGCTTGGTGAGGAGGAAGAACTTGACGTCGCTGCGGGCACGCATCACGCGCCATGCTTCGTCGCGCCATTGGTCGGCCTCTTCAAGAAAGAAATCGGAGGTCATACATACCCTTACCAGCTCCCCACTACGCACCTTATATTCTCCGGAGCGTGTGCGTTGCAACGGATAATAGAACCCGGCTCCGGTGCGATAAATGCGTCTGCCATCAGCTCCGCGCTGACGATCCAGAAAATACATGTAGCAATTTTCGCAGCCTTCGCTAATCTTCACGCACCCATGCCAGGGGTTCCATATCGGTTGGCTTTTATCTTTCATTATTTCTGAGTCCAGCTTTCGTAATGGATACGATCCGGATTCCACTTATCTTTAGGTTCGGGGCTTTCGCCTGGATAGCCTACTGGTATCACGTTAAGTGGGACAATATTCTCGGGGAGTGAGAGCAGCGTCTTGACATACTCTACACGCTCAGTGATGGGATATATGCCACACCAAACGGCGCCAAGGCCCAAAGCATGAGCGGCGAGCAGCAGGTTCTCAGTGGCGGCTGAGGCGTCTTGTGCCCAATACTCACGACCCTCCTCGGGGAAGGTGTTGTTGAGGTCACCACAGACTACAATAGCCAATGCTGCATCCTTTGCCATGGATATGTTGGGGAAGTGGGAAGCGATAGTGTCGAGGGTGGCCTTATTCTTGATTACTACAAACTCCCAGGGCTGTTTGTTGCCCGCGGTAGGTGCTGCCATGGCAGCGCGCAATAGCGTCTCGATCTTCTCATCCTCCACCTCACGGCTTTCATAGGCACGGATGCTTGTGCGGGTCATGATATTGTCTATAACGGACTCTTCGGTGGAAATGCTATCTTCGTTATCGTTCATTACTGCTGTGTTAAAGAGCATTTTTGCTGACAGTATCACCAAAGCGATCGCTAACAATACATTTAATAAACTTGACTTACTCATCTTATTTTGAATTTTGTGCTATACGGAATAACGAACCTGTGGGGCAAACAAATCTGCAATATGGACGTTGCACCACGAAACTGAGGGCTACAAATAGCAACGCTGCTACTATCACGCCCCATGCTGCCTGATTAAATAAAAACGCTGAGAAGAGCTCATAGTTCATCCAATCAAACCAAACGCCACACCACATCACCAACATTAGGGCAGCCCAAAGTCCATCGTGGAACCAATTAAGCCATTTCAGCACCTTTGGCGAGAGCTTTAGCTTATACTTCACGCTCTTGCCAGCCAGCTCCTGGATAGAGCCAAGGGGACATTGCCATGCGCAGTAATGACCCTTCTTGCCGAAATACGGGTAAACAAATGCGGTAATAAGCAATATTAACGGTATGATGGATAGCGCCACGTTCATGCCATTGGAGAGGAAATTAACCATCAGAGAGTATGACAGAAACGTTCCGCACCAGAAGCCTAGTACAACCACATTGAGCAGCAGCTGCACCATACGGTAACGTTGGTTCTTGATAAATAGTGGCAAGATGGCCCCCATAAGCACAACTACTAATGCAGCTATGAATTTGACGGATAATATCTCTGACCAATCTACAGAGGATGCCGGAGCAATCTCATTCTGCGTGGCATACTGCATGCCGCGTTGCATATTCTCTATGACGGCACGTGAGGAGAAAGTAGCACCTGTCACAGCATCCACATCACTGCTGAGTACCTCCTCGGGAGTCATGCCTATATATTTAGGGAGTAATTCCTCTTTTACACGATTAAAGAATCCAGGGGTCTCCTCGTTGTCAAGCGGTTCGATAGCGCTGATTTTACCATCGGTGACAGTAATATTCAGTGGTGTAGTGCCATTGAAACCGGTCACATCCATGGCAAGCGTTGCCGTGGAAACGACATAGGCGTCGGTGGTGCCGGTCATCACTGATGCCGTCTCATCCTCAGATGTATCATCTTTAGCCGTGGCATCATTAGTAGCACTAGTATTCTTAAGATCCTTAAGGTCATATCCGGCAACCTTGCCGGACTGCTGGATAGCCACGGCTATCATCATCAACGCGCAAGTTAGCAAGCGCACAAACATTTGTAGTCTAGGGTGTTTCATCTAACATATCTATTTTTCCGCTACAAAGATAATGATTTTTTACGGAATGGTGGAAATCAAATATTTTGTGCGTTATATCGCATCATTATCGTTGTTATTCCCAAGAATTTTACTAATTTTGCATACCTCATAGAACATAATAAGATGAGAATTCTCAAAGACAACAAGAAATATTGCTTCGCCATGGAAATGGCAGTACGTGACTATGAATTGGATTGTGAACAGATAGTTAATAATGCCAATTACCTTCATTATATGGAGCATACACGCCACACCTTCTGTTCCGATGCGGGACTCTCTTTTATTAAGATGCATGAAAATGGCATGGATGTGGTGGTGAGTAAGATAGAGATTGAATATCGCATGTCGCTACGTGGCGGCGAGCGCTTTGTCTCATGTCTGCGTCTGGAACGCAAAGGCCCCCGCTTCATCTTCCATCAAGACATATTGAAGACCAACGGAGATATTGCGACGACTGCAGTAGTAACGGTAGTCGTGCTCAAAAACGGCAAGCTCTCCCGCGGTGACGAATTGGCAAAAGCATTTGCTAAATACATGTAGCTGAGGCTATCAACCATCTCTCCTAATCATGACAAACGATCAAGAAATATTATATGACATAGCCATCTCAATGACTCGCGGTGTCACTCTCGATATCGTGAAACGCATGACGGAGGTAGGCCTTACCCCTACGGAATTCTTTGATATAGATACTCCGGGGCTCACTCGCCGTCTGTCGTTGTCCTCGCACCATATCATCAAGAATGATGTGCGGGAGGAAGCTCTATCGCGAGCTAGAGAGGAGTTGACATTTGTCAAAAAGAACCATATCCGTGCGCTATTTTATGGCAAAGAGGGGTATCCCCGACGATTATTGGAGTGCTATGACGCCCCGTTGATGCTATACGTATTGGGGAAAGCGGATTTAGATGCGCCAAGATCCATTAGTATGGTAGGCACACGTCGTGCTACCCCGCTAGGGACATCTTTCGCCAAGAAAATCGTCAAAGACCTTGGGGAATATGGCTTGGAATTTAACGTGGTCAGTGGCTTGGCCTATGGCATAGACAGTGCTGCACACGCTGCTGCGCTGGAGTTTCACCAGCCTACAATAGCAGTCGTGGCACATGGATTGGATAGCATCTATCCCAGCCAAAACAGGGATTTGGCAAGGGCTATTATAGCGTCAGGTGGTGCTATAGTTACGGAATATAGGAAAGGTACCAGTCCTTTCAGAGCTAATTTCTTGTCGCGAAATCGCATCATAGCCGCCCTTTCTGATGTGGTGATGGTCATAGAGAGTGATCTCAAAGGGGGTGCCATGTCCACCGCAGCACAAGCCTTTGCCTACGATAGAGAGGTGATGGCAATGCCCGGACGTGTCACTGACGCTACTAGTAGTGGGTGTAACCTCCTCATTCGTAAGAATAAAGCATCGCTACTCAGTGCCGCTGCAGATGTTATAGAACTTACCGGATGGGCGCCAGAGGGAGTTCGCATAGACACCCGTCAACGCAATCTATTCCCAGACCTTACAGGCGAGGAAGCCGCTATATATAATGTGCTGAAGTCCAGTCAGGATGCGATGAGCCTAGATGAGTTGCACGCACGCCTTGCCATACCAATAGGCCCGCTATTGTCAACACTTGGCGAGATGGAATTTGACGGCATCGTGTCGAAGCTACCAGGTAATCGTTTCATGGTAACGCTCTCTGTATAGTGTCTAAATTGCGGATAATTCCTCTAAACTCAAACCTGTCATTTCAGATATTTGCTCCAAAGGTATATTAGAGGCAATCATTTTTTTGGCAATATCGATAGATGCAGCATGGATACCCTCTTCGCG
>CAZLJS010000071.1:6152-8320 GCA_964559895.1 uncultured Sangeribacter sp. | reverse complement strand
AAAGAAGTAAAATAATCATAACCCCAATTATACACCATGCGATTAAGACTTTATTTAATGATGTTGCTATGCAGCATCTTGCCCGGACTAGCAGCGACCGGAGTACAAGGTACTTTGGTGGATGCCACCACGGGAGCGCCCATCGAGGATGCCAACATCCTGCTACGCGATGGCGCGCAGTTTGTCACTTCGGGTGCTGATGGGCATTTTTATATTTCAAATGCCAATCCCGGCACCGACGTGCTTCAGATTGTCGCTTACGGATATAAAGACCTCGACCTTACGGTGGAGATTAAATCCGGCATAGTGACCAATTTAGGAACTATAAAGATGGCAGTGTCGGAGGCTGACGCCGCTCTTAGTGGCGACGACTACGTCTTTGATGAGGCGCAAATCCTCGAGGACGAGGGCCAAAGCCAGTCTATCGGTACCATCCAAGGTGCTATCGACGATGTCTATTACCAAGCCGCCAACTACAACTTCAGCGTGATGAGATTCCGTCTCCGCGGCTATACCTCTGAGTACAGCGCCGGATACATCAACGGCATCGAGTATAACGACGCTATGCGCGGCCGTTTCAACTTCTCGCAGCTCGGCGGTCTGACATCCTCCGCGTTCCGCCAGAAGACTGTGGATATGGGCATCGCCTCTTCCAACTTCGGCTTCGGCAATATCGGTGGCGCTACCAACTTCACCACCTACGCCTCTGAGTACGCTCGCGGTTTCCGTGGCAACATCTCCTACACCAACTCCAACTATATGCTCCGCGCTATGGCGCAATATAGCACCGGTGTCACTAAAGATGGTTGGGCGTTCTCCGCTTCCGTTATCGGCCGTTATGCTCCTGAGGGCGTCATCGAAGGTACTTTCTACAGCTCATTCGGATATAGCATGTCACTGCAGAAAATCTTCAACGACAAACACAGCATCAACATCACCACATTCGGTAACCCCACTCAACGCGCTACCAACAGTGCCACTTACGAGGAGGCTTACCAACTCGCCGACAACAACCTCTATAACCCTAACTGGGGTTACTACCAGGGCAAGAAGAAAAGCGCACGTGTGATCAACTCCTTCGATCCCAGCGCCATCATCAACTGGATCTTCAAACCCAAGATGGGCACTACCTTGAATACCGCCATCGCTTTCAAGTCAAGCAGCTATTCAAGCTCCGCTCTTAACTGGTATCAAGCCGCTGACCCACGTCCCGACTACTACCGTTACTTGCCTTCTTACTATACTCCCGATGCCGATCCCACCACAGATCCCGAGCTCTATGAGTATCAATTGGGCGTATATAACCAATACCTCGATGCGTGGAAGAACAACGAGTCCATGCGTCAAATCAATTGGGACCAACTCGTGCAGACCAACCTCTTGAACCGCGACCAATACGACCGCAACTCAGAGCTCAAAGGTCAGTCCACTTATATCCTTGAGGACCGCCACAGCAACTTCACTTCATGGATGTTTAACAGCTACATCAACCATCGCATCAACGATAGCATGAAGCTCCAAGCAGGCGTATCCTTTAACTATACCGACGCTCACTACTATAAGACTATCCGCGACCTCCTCGGTGGCGAGTTCTGGCGCGATATTGACAACTATTCAGAGCGCGACTTCCAAAACAACACTACTATCCTTCAGAATGACCTCAACAACCCCGACCGCCGCGTAGTAGAGGGTGACACCTTCGGTTACGACTACGACATCATCTCCTACACAGCTAAAGGTTGGTTGCAAAACGAGATCACTACCCGTCACTGGAACGTGAACTACGGTCTTGAGATGAGCTGGAACAGCTTCTTCCGCGATGGTAACATGCGCAACGGCCGTGCCCCCGAGAACTCCTACGGTGCAGGTGAACGCCACACCTTCGACAACGCCTCCATCAAAGCCGGCGCTACTTACAAGCTCGATGGTCGTAACTACTTCACCGCCCACGCTTCTTATGGCACCCACGCTCCTCTGCCCGATTACTCCTATGTATCCCCACGTATCAAAGATACAGCTGTCACAGGTCTTAAATCACAACGAATCCTCTCCGGCGACATCTCCTATGGTTGGAACTACACCTCCTTCCGCGGTAGCATCACCGGCTTCTGGACTGAGATGTATGATGGTATCCAACGCACCTCTTTCTATGATGACCAATACAGCAC
>CAZLJS010000071.1:2758-6052 GCA_964559895.1 uncultured Sangeribacter sp. | reverse complement strand
CTGAGATGTATGATGGTATCCAACGCACCTCTTTCTATGATGACCAATACAGCACCTTCATGAACTACGTCATGAGCGGCATCCACACCTCTTATAAAGGTGTAGAGGTGGGCTTGGCTTACAAGATCACTCCCGCGCTCACTATCTCTGCTGCCGGCACTTATAGCCGCTATCAGTACAAGAACCGTCCTACCGGTGTACGCAGCTACGAGAACGGCGCCGCAGACGATATCACTACCACTGTATATCTTAAGAACTACTACGTAGGCGGCACTCCCCAACAGGCTTATAACTTGGCATTGGATTACACCGCTCCCGGTATGTGGTTCTTCAACCTCAACGGCTCTTGGTTGGGCGACTCTTACATCGACCTATCACCGGTACGCCACGAGGCTATGCCCGATCTTTACACTGTATGCGACACTCAAGAGGAGCTTGACGCCAAACTCGCCGAAATCACCGAGCAACAGAAACTTAAGAACGCTTTCGTGCTTAACTTCTCTGTAGGTAAAGTGGTTTATACCAAGTGGGGCGCGCTGAACTTCAACCTCAGCATCAACAACCTTCTCAACAACCGCAATATCCAGACCGGTGGTTATCAACAAGGTCGTTTCGACTACACCAACTACAATGTTGATAAATACCCCAACAAGATCTACTATGCTCAAGGCATCCGCGTGTTCTTTAACGCCGGAATAAGATTCTAAATCATCAATTTAAATAAAAACAAAACCAGATATGAAATCTCTAAAATCTTATTTCAATAGAGTTGCCGTAGGAGTTGCGGCATTAACGGGATTCACCGCTCTTACGGGATGCCAGAATGAGTTCGACATTCCACCGGTAAATATCCCCACAGCGACCAAAGTCGCTAATATTACCATCGCTGATTTGAAAGCAGAGTTGTGGGACGACGCCACCAACTATGCCGTCCTCGTAGGCCAGAAAGCAGATGGTGAGGACTACATCGTCAAAGGCCGTGTAATATCTTCCGATGCGTCAGGTAATATCTACAAGAGCCTCGTGATCCAAGATGAGACAGGCGCCCTGCCGATGTCTATCAATATGACCAGCATGTACAACACCTACCGCGTAGGTCAAGAGATCGTGGTTGACGTCACAGGTCTTTACCTCGGTAAATATGCCGGCTACGAGCAGATCGGTGGTTACGGTGAGTACAATGGCACTCCCCAAACAAGCTTCATGACACAGGAGTCATTTGAGTCACACGCTGAGCTCAACCTCCTTCCCGATCCCAGCTTGACACTCGTTCAGCCTGATGGCGACCGTCCATCAGATGGTATCTATTGCATCATCGCTGACATGGGTTCACTTCCCTCCACTGCCGAGGGTCAAAGAGCATGGCAAGGTCAGCTTGTAGAGTTCCGCAACGTATCCTTCGACGGTGGCGGCACTGAGACTTATGCTAAAGAGTCTGACTGGTCTTCCAGCACCACTTCCCGCACTCTGAAAGATGCCAAAGGCAACTCCATCACTATCCGTAACTCCGGCTACGCTACCTTCTGCAAAGACGTGATGCCTGCCGGTTCTGGTACAGTGCGCGGTATCCTCTCTTACTACAACGGCACATGGCAGCTCTTGATCCGCACCATCGCCGACGTTATCTTCGATAGCAAAGGTACTGCCGACGATCCCTACACCCTCGCTGAGGCTATCGAACTTCAAGGTCAAGGCGCCGCAGGCTGGACCACAGGTTATATCGTTGGTAGCGTGAAAGCAGGTGTCACTTCCGTTTCCTCTAACGACGACATCATCTGGAGCGCTAACGCTGACCTCGACAACAACCTTGTTATCGGTGAGACTGCCGACACTAAAGATATCGCTAAATGCGTAGTAGTAGCCCTCCCGCAAGGCTCCGCTTTCCGTCAATATGGCAACTTGGTTGACAACCCCGCCGTATATGGCAAAGCTATCAAGGTTTACGGTTCATTTGACCAATATATGGGCATGAACGGTATCACCGGCAACACCGGTACTGCCGATGAGTTCTCTATCGACGGTGTAAGCGCAGGTGGTGGTAGCACTAACACCGGCACTGCCGTATCTTCACTCTACTGCGACTTCGAAGGCTACAGCGCCGAGATCAACAACTTGGTATCTGCAGGCTGGACTATCGCTCACACTTCCGGTGACAAAGACTGGTGGTTGCGCGAATACAGCAGCAATACTTACGCTACTGCTACCGCTTACAAAGGCTCTACAGGTCCTTGGAACGAGTGGCTCATCTCTCCCGCTATCGACATCGACAAAGCGCCTAAGAAGACTCTTGAGTTCATCACTCAAGCCGCTTACCAAGCATCCAATTGCGGTTTGCGCGTATATGTGCTTGACTCCAACGCACCCGCTACTGCTATTAAGACACTCCTCACAGCGAAACTCCCCGAGATTCCCGCTTCAGGTTATAGCGACTGGGTAAACTCCGGCACTATCGACCTTAGCTCATTCTCCGGTGTGATTTACATCGGTTGGGAGTACTACGCTGATTCATCTACTACATCATCCACTTATTGCATCGACAACGTCAACATCGGTGGCGACGACGCTACCTCCACAGGTGGCAGCACAGGTGGTGGCTCTACCACTACCGGTGCCGGTTCACAAGATGAACCCTACAGCATCGCTTACGTGCAGAGCACTTCCAGCGATGAGTCAGGCGTTTGGGTTGAGGGTTACGTAGTAGGTTACATCGTGGGTACATCATGGGCTTCCGGTGCTACTTGGAGCAACGACCTCACCGGCGTAGCTGATGATAGCACATCCGGTTATGTCAACTCCAACTTCATCCTTGGTGAGGCAGTGACCACTACCAGCACTTCCAGCGCGATCCCATGTAACATCAAATCCGGCAGTGCCCGCGACGTTCTTGGCTTCCGCAGCAACCCCGACATCTACCTCAAACACGTGAAAGTAAAAGGTGACATCACCAAATACTTCGGTCAACGTGGCTTGAAGAATATCGCAGAGTACGAGATCCTCGACTAATCCACGATATTATATATAGAAATATATTTTGTGCGCCCCGTGAGTTCGCTCGCGGGGCGCATTTATTACAGCCGTAATTATTACCACGGTGACAAAGATAATCGCGCGGAATCCTACTTCAACATCCGGTTATCGCTAACGCCTGACACCTTCGGGCTTGCGCCTTCAGCACATCTAAAGCCGAGAAAGGCTTGGCTGCTGCTTTTATCCACTTATTGCCAGGTTAGACTTGATTTGTCGTTATTGCGGTAAAATTGTGCTTATTAAGCATTTTAAACGCTTTATATCAGA
>CAZLJS010000071.1:0-2658 GCA_964559895.1 uncultured Sangeribacter sp. | reverse complement strand
GTCGTTATTGCGGTAAAATTGTGCTTATTAAGCATTTTAAACGCTTTATATCAGACTATTTTTGTAATTTTGTATTCAGATTTTAGATTGGTCATTGACTATAACATACATAGCTATATATGAGGAAAATTACTTTACTATTCTTCCTCCTTTCAGTGTGTTTTGTAGGCAACGCTACATATAAGGCGGGCTACTACGACAAGATGGAGGGTAAAAAGAAAGAGGAGCTTAAGGCTGCTGTTAAGGAGTGCGTATCTACCCATACTCGTTTGGATTATACCAATCTCCCTAACAACTGGATTTATACAGACGTTTATCCTGATTTGGTCAACGGTAATAAGCGCTGGTGGGAGATGTACTCCTATGAGAACTATTATATCATGGGTAACCAGACCGGTCTCTCCAGCTTCCGTGCCAACAATATGCAACGCGAACACTCCGTGCCTAAGTCATGGTGGGGTAGCGACGACACCTCCCCGGCATGGACAGATATCTATAACCTGTATCCCTCCGACGGCCCTGCCAATATGGCAAAGAGCAACTATCCCCTAGGCCCGGTAGGTACGGCTACCTTCGACAATGGCTGTACGAAGGTAGGTATCCCCGCGGCAGGTTATGGCGGCACCTCCGGCTATGTCTTTGAGCCTGCCGACGAGTATAAAGGTGACTTTGCTCGCGCATATTTCTACGTATTTACCGTATATAATGACCTCAACTGGACCTCCAACTCCATGGGCGTCAAGAATGACTGGCCTACGCTCAAGCCGTGGGCGTATGAGATGCTACTTCAGTGGTCGCGCCAAGACCCTGTGAGCCAAAAGGAGATTACCCGCAACGACGCGGCAGAGCGTCAGCAGGGCAACCGCAACCCCTTCATCGACTTCCCCGAATTGGCGGAGTATATTTGGGGTACCAAGACCTCTGAGGCATTCTATATCGCTGACCAAGATGGTAGCGTGACACCACCGCTCACAGGTGATCCGGAGCTCAACGCCCCTGTCAACGGTGAGACTCTTGACTTCGGCGAATGTGCCATAGGTAGCAGCGTGAGCGCACCGCTCATCATCAGCGGATCCAACATATCCTCAGCACTATCAGTATTGGTGACCGGCTCCGACAAAGCTATGTTTACCGTGGAGACACGCTCCATCAGCGCCTCCAACGTGAACCAGCAGGGTGGCACCAAACTCAATATCTTCTATAAGCCTACCGCAGTAGGCCGTCACAGCGCCTCCCTCACCCTCTACGACGGTGGTTTGGACGTGACTCAACAGGTCAACGTCACCCTCACAGGTGAAGCCCTTGAGGTGCCCACACTATCTACCTTGACAGCGTTGGAGGCTACCAACGTTGGTGATGAATCCTATTACGCCAACTGGACAGCCGCTCCCGAGGTGGTGGATTACTACGTGCTTACCCGCACCAAATACACCGAAAGCGGCCAGGTGACTACTACCTTCGAGGCTGAAGATAATATGCTTGAGGTCACCGATCGTGACGCATCTGTGGCAGAGAGCTATTACGTGCAGAGCTCCCGCTTGGGCTACCTCTCCACTAAGTCCAACACCGTGATGGTGGCAGCCAATGGCATCGGCGCCAATACGCTTACCCAACCGTTGCTCCTCGGCATCGTAGATGGTGGCTTCATCATCCTTAACGAAGCCGGCGCTACCAACCTGCGCATCGTCAACATGGCGGGCATCACAGCCTTCAGTACCGACTTTATCGACTACGGCACTCGCGTAGAGCTCCCCAGCGGTATCTATATGGTTACCGCTACCAATGCTAATAAGCCACTTAAGTTGATGGTGAAATAATTTGAGAAATAAGAAACTTTAATATTATGAATAAGCTATCCAACACTATTCTGCTGTTGATGCTGCTCCTCGGCTTCAGTATCGCCGAGGCCACGTATCCAACAGGATACTATGATAACCTAAACGGCAAGAATAAAGCCGACTTGAAGAGCGCTGCCTGCGATGTAATCTATAACCACACAGTCATAGATTATGGCAATGCCACCTGGAATGCTTTCAAGACCACCGACGCTCGCACCATAGATGGTGTGGATTATTGGTGGGATATGTATTCCGACAACCTTGTGAAGATATCTTCGGGCCATGGCTCGCTTAATATCGAGCACTCCGTGGCTAACTCCTGGTGGGACGGCACTAAGAACGCCGCCTATAAGGACCTTCACCACCTTAACCCCTCAGACCAGACCGCTAATAACCGCAAGAGCAATTACCCATTGGGCATCGTCAACGATATCACTTGGGAGAATGGCGTCACCTTCGTAGGTAAACCCGACAACTCTGCCAATTATGGTGGTGCCAGCTATGTATATGAGCCCTGCGATGAGTATAAGGGTGACTTCGCCCGCGTGTTCATGTATATGTTCACCTGCTACGAGAATATGACCTGGGGCACCCGCTTTACATGGATGTACACACAAGGCCAGACCTATCCTATGCTCAAGCCATGGGCCTATGAACTGTTGCTGAAGTGGAATAAGCAGGACCCTGTGAGCCAGAAAGAGTTGGACCGCAACGAGGCTGTGTATAGTATTCAAGGCAACCGCAACCCCTTCATCGACTTCCCCGATTTGGCGGAGTATATCTGGGGTGATATGACAGATGAACTGTTCTACGTGGATGG
>CAZLJS010000070.1:0-8372 GCA_964559895.1 uncultured Sangeribacter sp. | reverse complement strand
AAAAAAATAGTCCGCGACTCACGTCGCAGACTATCAATGTAGCATAAAATTGTGGAGCTACAATTGGGATAAAACTCATCATATTTACTTAATTGCAATTTTGCTTGCTATTGGAGTGTTGTCAACGTTAGCGCTGACAATATAGATGCCTTTTGCCAAGAAGCTGAGATCTACCGCACCTGACGCTTTCTGCGCTTTATACAGGATGTGGCCGGAGAGATCGGCTACTTGTACGTTGGTGGCATCGCCATTCACGATAAGCTGATCGTCGCAGAGGTAGATGGAGCGTTTTGCTTCCACTTTATCTATTGATGCCAACTTATTGTAGGGGTTATCGGGGAGGAGCACACAGAATACCTCTTTGGTGTCGAGTTCGCCGGAAGGTGTCACTGAGCGATATACGCCGCAGAACATATCAGCGTCGTTGGAGAGAGTTAGGCACTCTACATATTCGGTGTTTGAGGGGAGGGCTGCGGTGAGGTCATAGTCATAAGTGTCCTTCAACCAGTCTTTGAGCATCACGAAGTGTGACGCGCCTTTGGGTAGGTAATAGTAGTTGGCGCTATCGTCGGAGATGATGTCGCCGTTGTTGGAGATACCCCAGGGGGTGAAGTCTCCTACTTCATACATCTCGTTCATTTCGCCTGTTTCGAGGTCGTAAATGGCGGGGAAGTAAACGGCAGAGACAGACATGTCTTGGTCACCCTCTTTGAAGCTCCAGGTGTAGTCGGCGCCTTGGAGTGCGAGGTATTTGCCATTGGGGCTCATGAGGATAGGCACTGCGCCATACTCTTTGCCTGTGCGGAAGTGAGTGAAGAGCTCATATTTCCATTGAGCATAAGCTGCTTGGAACTCTCTCACGGCGTCGAAGTAGCCATCTTCGCCTGCACCCATGGTGACGTAGTCCTCGATAAGGGGCTCGTTCTCCATATATTGGTGGTATGCGTCCACATCGTAGCAACGTTCTACGAAGGGTAGGGTATATGTCCACTCGCCGTTGACGCGTTTATATACGATATTGGTGTAGTATTGTCCGTGTTCCTCTACCATTACGCCAACTGCTGTGTTGCCGTCAGCTGAGATGGTGCGGGGAGAGATGAATTGAGTGTTGCCGCCAAGGAAGTCGATGCGTGGGTTGGGTAGCTCTTCTACGACGTAAGTGCCGTCGCTTTGTTGGCGCCATACCACGGGATCTACCACATAAGGTTTCTCCTCGGTGGCTTTGTGTATGATGATACCTACGATTGCAGATCCGTCGGCGCTGCATTGGTAGGCTGTGGTCTCGGTGACGTCATCGCCGTTGAGGGGGAGGATATCCCAGTCGTCGGTGGCTTCATTATAGATACCGGCGAAGGCTTCGCGGCTGGTGCCGATGATGCGGCCATCGTTGGCGATATCGTAGGCTGCCATGTCGGAACCGTTGGTAGCAATGGTGATAAGTTTACGTTCTTGAAGATCGTAGCGATATGCTTCGTCGTATTGACGGGTGCCACATATATAACGGCCGTTGTCGGAGATACCCATCACCGACCAAGGTGTTCCCGTGAATACTGTTTCAATCTTTGGGGATGTCTGTGCTGCTCCGCTTAATATTCCGGCAGCTAATAAAATACCTAGTGTAAAATGTTTCATGTCCAAATATATTTAGGTGAGACTTATAAAAAAGTTTATCGAAAAGTTAAGTCTTGAGTTTTACCCACTTCTCAATGGGCAAAGGTATGTTGGAATTATGGCATAAACGTTGTACTATGTCAATTTTTATGCTTTTCGTGAGCTATAATCTGTTTTTTCAGACGGCAGAGGTATGAGGGTGTTATCCCCAGGTATGAGGCGATGGTCTTGGCAGATACTTTCTGCAATATCTCGCGGCGGTTTTTCACCATTGAGATGAAACGTTCTTTGGCGTCGCCGTTGATGACATTGTTTTTCACCTCAAAGTAGTATAGTTGGCAGTGGGCCATGTTGAGAATCCATAGCGCGAAGTCGTGGGATTGCCGGAGCAGGTTGTCAAAATCAGTTTTCGATACCTTGAGTATAACGCAGTCGCAGCACGCTTCCAGCTGATAGAACGATGGTTTGCCGTAGCAGAAACAGTGATACGAGACCATGACAGATCCTGGCGCCGCCAAATATGGGGTCAGCTCTTTGTCTCCGTTCATGAAGGTATAGCGTATCACACCCTCTTTGACAATGTAGATATTTGGATCTACTTTGCCGCAGGGTATCAGCACCTCGTTGTTCTTTAGGTGAATCTCGGTGGTGAGTGATAGGAATCTGTCTAACTCTTTGTCGCTCAGCTTATAAGGGCTTTCGTCTAGGAGTAATTCTTTTATGTCTGGCATTATTCAGGATGAGTTTATGTAAAACGACAATGCAAATTTATAAAAATTTTGTAAAATGCCAACTTTCTTTTAACAAAAAAAAGAGAGGAGAGCATCCTCATCCTCTCCTCTCAGCGTATTAACCTACAATCCCTTGCAAGTAAATACTAACGGGTCTTATATTATCATTTTTGTACTAATTGTAATTCCTTTTGAATTTTTGTATCGCTTAATGAGGATATCGCCTTGACGTGGGTTAGTCACTTTGATGCCGTTGAGGTCGTAGTAAGTGGCTTCGCCATCGGCGTCGCTGTCGTCGAGCAAATTGTTGACGCCGGCATCCGGATCAGCGTAGAAGCTGTAAGTGCGGGTATATTCTCCGCAAGTGGCGGTGAGGGTGGCGATACCTTTAGCTTTCACGGTAGCCACGTTGCCGGAAATAGAGAGGCGGTCGTTGGCGGTCCATGTCACACCTTGGAGTTGTGAGAGTTGGAGAGTTGTGACTGCCATCTCGGCGGATTCGCCTGCTGCGTAGCCGAAGTTGGCGGCATACGCTTTGGCTTTGTTCATATTCTTGCTGCAAAGGAGCATCGGGAATGTATAGTCGTAGTAAGTGAAGGCGTCGCCAAGGAGTGTGCGGTCTGAGGCGAGGTCTTGCGCGCTAACAGCGGTAGCGCCGTAGGTAGTGTCGTTGTCGGTAGCGGTGAGGCTGTCGAGGTAGTAAGCGCTCTCTACGGAGCCGGAGGTGATGGCGGTGATGTTGCCGGCATTTGCGGCGCTTACATCGCCAAGGGAGTAGCAGCGTTGGATGGCGGTGCCGTTGGCGATACCTGCCGCGTAGGTTGCGGCGGTGATGTTGCCGATGTTGTAGCTATCAGCTACGGTAGCGTCGGCGGCGCCGTTGGCGATACCTGCTGCGTAGGTGTTGGAGGTGGTGATGTCAGCAGCGTTGAAGCATTTGTTGACAGCGCCCTCTTGAGCGAAGCCTACGATGCCGGCAGCATATTTACCGTTGATGCGGCAAGCGTCGTTGGTGGCGCAGTTGTTGATGGTGCCGCGGCTATAACCTGCGATGGCACCTGCAGCGTCGGAACCTGTGAATTGGCAGTTCTCGGCATAAAGGTCGTTGACGGTGCCGTTAGCGCCGATGTTGGCGAAGATGGCAGCCGCACCACCATTGGTTGCGGTATAGGTGATATTCTTGAAGGCGTTGCCGTTGCCGTTGAAGGTACCGTCGAATGCTACGGTAGTGCCTGCGGGAACGAAACTGTTGCCGTTGTAGTCGAGGGTGTTGTTGAGTGATACCACGTCACCGTCGAAGGAGTATCCCATATCGTCGAGTACGGCGAGGAAGGATGAGTAGTCGTTGCGGCTGTTGATGGTCCAAGGATTCTCCTCGGTGCCTGCTCCGTTAAGAGGTATGGTGTTGGATGCGAGTGCGATGGTGCGGCTGTGGTCACCGTTTGTGAGGGTGAGGACGTCGTCGGCAGGCGCTGCGCTGTGGTCAACTTTCACATATCCGTTGGCGATGGAGAAGCCGTTGCCATTGGCGAGAGTGGCTGTAGCACCGTCGGAGATGGCGGCGCGGCCAAGGAAGTTGTCGGATGACTCATTCTCCTTAAACAACACGTAAGTGGAGACTGCTTTGTCGAGCAGGTCGCTGTGGATAGCTTTGATACTCGGTAGCTTGTTGGCTTCGAAGCTCCAGACGTCTGATGAGAGGCCCTCGATAGCGTTGCCGGAGATAAGAGCGGCTGTTTTGATGGTCTTCATGCCGTCAAATTCACCCTCTTGTACATTGGCGATAGGTGAGAGCTGTATGTCATTATAGTTAGCTTGGATAGCTGTGTTGGCGTCGGTGTTGGAGATAAGGATATATTCACCAAGGATAGCTGTAGCGGTGGCGGGGTCGAGGGCTGTCACTCTACCTACGTTGATATTGTTGGTGACGTGGCCCTTAGTGGGGTAGATATAGTCGTAAGCTACGATACCACCTGCTACGTCGTAGTCAGCGGAGACGTCGCCTGTGTTGAGACAGTTGGAGATGAATCCGAGGTTGGTGCCGGCGATACCACCGATTTGGCCTTGAGAACCGGCAGCTGCGTTGCTGCTGATCTGTGTGCCTTTGATGGTTCCGATGTTGGCGCAACCGTTGATGTCGCAGTAGTTGTAACCGATGATACCACCTGCTGAGGAGCCGTTGCAATATACTTCACCGCCAAACAAGCAGTTGGTGATGGTGGTGCAGTTGGCTTTGGGATCGAGGTCGCTGGTGGGCTCTACAGACATGCCAACGATGCCACCGGTGTTGTTGTAATAGCCTTTTACGGTAGCGTAAACTTGGCAGTTGTCGATGGCGGCTTTCTCGTGAGCTCTACCTACCAAAGCGCCTACGGCTTGGTAACCCTCGATGAAGCAAGATTTGTCGAGGATGATGTTTTTCACTACAGCGCCGCTTCCGATAGCACCGAAGAGGCCTACGTTGCTATAGCTGGAGGTCTGTGAGGTGGCTACACCTTGCTCGTCGAAGTTCTCGTTGGCGAGACGCATGTTGGAGATGGTGTGGTTGCCGCCGTCGAAGATACCGGAGAAGTAGTAGGTCTGGTAGCTGTCGTTGTCTTGTGTGATATAGTTTGCGATACCGTGGAACTCTTCGTCGTTCTCCATGTCGATATCGTTGGTCATCTTGAAGTATTGGCCTTCGAGGTGCAAGCGAGCGTCGATGGTGAGGCTGGCGAGCTTCTTGAGGTCGTTCTTAGTGGCGATGATGTATGGGTCAGTTTCAGTGCCGGAACCAACTGTGAGTGTTGGCAATTTTTGCACTTCGATAGTCTTGGTGTATCTGCCGCTCTTGATATAGATAAGGTCTTTGGCTACGAGAGTGGCGTCGCCTGCTGTCACTGTGCCGTTGGCATAGGAGTAGTATGCTCCTTGGTCGAAGGATACTGTTTTGTCGCCGCCTACTTGTGAGAGCTGTGCGGAGGTTCTGAAGTCAAGGGCGTTCTCGCCGTTGGCGAAGGTGAGGTAGCAAGCGGCGGCTGCTTCGGCAGTCTCTGAGGAGAGTGTGGAGAGTACGGGGTAGTAACCGCTGCGTAGTGTCCAAGCGTCAGTGTCGAGAGTGACGGAGGTGCCGGCTAATTTGGATGTTGCCATGCCGGTGACAAGGGTGCTGTCCTCCATCTCGCCGATACCGCTGATGGGGTAGTTCTCATTGTCGAAGTAGCATTGAGAGATGACGTCGGAGTTTACATCGGTGCCTGTGGGGATCTGGCCGATGATTTGTCCTGTGCGTTCGTTGCCTGAGGTGACGTATCCGATGTTTACGCAGTTTTTGACAACGCTGGGGCTGGAGCCGATATAAAGGTAACCGATGATACCGCCTGCCGCTTCATAGGTGGCGGAGATGCTACCTGCGTTGAAGCAGTTGGTGCAGGAGAACCCGGCATCGGCGTAACCGATGATGCCGCCTACGTAGCGCTGTTTGCCGGCTTGTACGCTGGCGTTGAAGCTCTCGCCAATGATGTCACCGGTGTTGATACAGTTGGAGATAGGCGCTTTGCCGTATCCGGCTATGCCACCTACGTATTGATAGCAGCTCTTGACAGTGCCGCTAAATTCGCATTTGTCGATATATGCAGTGACGTTGTTGGTCATAGCGGCGATACCTGCCACGTAACCTTCGTAACCGACCACTTCGGCAGCGACGTGGCAGTTGATGATGGCTGAGTTGGCACCCAGAGAACCGGTGATGCCACCTACGTAGGAGTAACCGTCGATATGGCACGTCTCATCGAGTGTCAAGTTCTTGACAGTGCCGCCTGTGAGGACGCCAAACAGGCCGACATATTTACGGGAAGCGTTGGCTCCGGCTTTCTGTGCGGTGCCGTCTTCACTGAATGTAGTGCCGTTAATTTGCAGATTGGAGATTTTGTGACCATCGCCGTCAAAGGTGCCTTTGAAGCACCATCTGGTGGAGTTTGATACGGAGAAAGGGGCGATGCCGATGCCGAAGAATTCGGTATCGTGCTCCATGTCGATGTCGTTGGTCATTTTGAAGTATTTACCGTCATAAGGATCGGCATCACCGTAGCTGGCGGTGTTGCATCCTTCGGCTATCTGTTTCATGTCAGCCTTGGACGTCACCAAGTACGGATCCTCTTGAGTGCCGGAACCTTGCAGCGTGAGATTGTAGGCGTAGCCCGTCATGCTGCAGAAGGCCAGACAGAGAGTGATGAACGACTGTTTCTTCATATTAAAAATCTTTAGTTAGTGAATATATAATTACTGTGTAAATACAAATTAGTCCGAATAAAGAAAAATGTCTAGTTTTCCCCGTTATTTCGATAAAATTGTAGTGGTGCAAATATCTGCACTTTATTTTGAAAAAATGTTGTACTATGTCAATAAATGATGAAAGTGTATAGATGAAAATTTTGTCTAAAAAACTTGACAGCAATAAATATTTATTACTAACTTTGCCGCACCACACATTAATTAAATAAATATAAAAACACTGAATCCTTAACCTATGAGACTAAAGCCATTAAAAATGATTGCTTTGGCGATGTGGATCACCGCTATAAGTCAACCGGTCAAAGCCTCACAAACAGTGCCGGTGTCGCCCAATCCTACGTTGCTGGAGAGCACACAAGCATTGCGACTGGTGGATAACACTGCAGGTATCACGGAGATACCTATGATCCATCCTGAAGCCTTAACCTCCGTCACTGCCGAGTATTCATGGCTACGCGCCTATGTTGATGGTGACAAATTAGTACTTGATTACGATGTCAATCCCAACTCGGGGGATCGGCTATGTAAAGTGACATTCGCCCGCACGGGCTACACCTCACAAGTGATGACGGTGACGCAACCGGGCGACCCCTTTGCCGCTACATTGGCGGCTCTCGTCCCTGCTACGGAGTATGTGAAGCCTTCCAGCTCATATGCCAGTTCCTACAACACCAACCCGTATCGCGGTATCGAGCTGTCGTATGACGATGACCTCAACACCGCTTACCACAGTTCCTTCTCCGGTTTCCAGACTACCGATGAATCCTCTTGGCCCATACTGATATACTATTTCGAGAATAGCTTTGAGCTGGGGTATATCAACTATATCCCGCCCACGGGCAATGGCAACGGTAGCTTCGGCCTGGTGGATATATGGACCCGCAGCGACGGCAGTGATGAGTATGCTTATCTAGGTCTTTATGACTTTGGCAATCCTACCACTACCAAGACCCTCCCCTTCCCCGAGGAGCTTAGTCATAATGTCAACGCGGTGAAGTTTCGTGTCCGTTCGGGCAAGCACCACAGCGGTGGCACCAACGCCTTTGCCGCTTGTAGGGAGATGCAGTTTGCTAAACGCACCACAATGAGCTCCGACACGGCAGTCTTCGCCGACGACGTCTATTCCTCACTTAAACCCGACGTCACCTTGGCGGATATAGAGGGTATCACCAATCCTATGCTTAAGGAGCTAGCCATGAGCCTTTATCGTCATGAATACGACGCCACGGGGCGCGTGGTGAGCATCGAGCCGCGTCTCTCCACCTCTGTCCATCAGGGACTTATCAAGAGTTACGGCGCCTACGACCAGTATCAGGGCGCCACGGGTATTATGCTTGGCCAAGGCACCAACGTGGTTATCGTATCCGGCATCCCCGACTCCAAGGGCAGCATGACGCTCGTGGTGCGCGGATGGAAGCCTACCAGCGATCCCAGCGAGTCTTACACGCTGCGCAACGGCGTCAACGTCATCGAGAAAACGACCAACTGGAACGGTCTGGCATACCTATCCAACTACAATACTATGGCTGAGATGGAGAGCACCGCCGCCACGGTGAAGCTACACTTCGTCAACGGTGCTGTCAATGGTGTGCTCCGCCCCACGCTCTCCAATGAGGAGAACCAGGCTATCCTGGACCATGCCTGCCATGGCGTGATTGACCTTATGGGTAACTATGCCCACGGCATCTGGCAGACCGAGTCGGTGAAGCAATATACCAAGGGTAAGTATGTGATGTACATGAACCTTATCGACCAGCT
>CAZLJS010000069.1:0-8391 GCA_964559895.1 uncultured Sangeribacter sp. | reverse complement strand
TGACTATCCTTTATATCAGCTGAGTGGTTACAGCCGTGAGTGAAAAAAGTTAATTGAAAAGAAAATATGTGGATTTTGTCATTTCGGAGCCAAAAACCACTTAAACAACTGTATATCTGCGATTTATCGTGGCATCGAAGTGGCTTTTAGTGGGTTTTAGTGGGTTTTAGTGGCATCGAGTGCAAATAAGACAGCTACTTATTGTCACCAATGAATGCTTTTTGACTCAAAAATACTAAGTAAATGATGGCGCAGCAGCTATGCTATATATAGCAAGAAGGCACCACCGTGGGGATGTGATGCCTTCTGTATGTATGTCTGAATCCGCGGTTTATCCGCATTTGCTGGTGCCGCAAGAGGTGCAAATCAGGCAGCCTTCTTGATAGACTAGCGTCTCGGCGCCACAATGCGGGCATTTCTGTCCTGACGCGGGTGCCCCGTTGGGCATATATTTCTTCAGTGTACGTTCTACGCCATTCTTCCATGTATTGATGCTGGTAGAGTCGAGCTCCAGTCCGCCGACAAGCTTCAGCACTTGGTCGATAGGCATGCCGTAGCGGAGCACGCCGGAGATGAGCTTGGCATAGTTCCAGAACTCGGGGTTGAACTTCTCCGACAGCCCTTCGATGGTGGTCTTGAAGCCGCGCTTATTGACAAACTGGAAGTCGTAGCGTTTGCGGCCATTGGCGTCAACAGCCTTGATGATCTTGCCGTGGGTGACGTTTTTGGGGCAGAAGATGCCATCTTCGTCGTCAGCCAATCCGGTGAAGATCTCATAGGGGCGACCGTCAACCAATCCTACGAAGGCGATCCATTTCTCTTTGCTGTTTTGGAAGCGTACCACGTCGGCCTCGAGCTCCACGGGGCGCTTGATGAGGTGTTCCGGGTCATGGATAAGTGCCTCCTTCTTGGGTTTATCTTTTTTGACAGACTCCAGGACATTGTTGCGCGAGCCGTCGCGATAAACGGTACAGCCTTTGCAACCGGCTTTCCACGCCTCTTTGTAGAGGCTATCGACGAGCTCCTCGGTGACGTCGGCGGGGAGGTTGATGGTCACGGAGATGCTGTGGTCAACCCATTTCTGGACTTTGCCCTGCATCCTCACCTTCTCCATCCAGTCCACGTCGGCGCTGGTGGCTTTATAGTATGGTGAACGGCTCACGAGCTCCTCTATCTCCTCGGGTGACATCTTGGCTTTCACCTCGATGCCGTTGATGCGCATCCAATCCACAAACTTGGGATGATATACGATGTATTCCTCGAAGGCGTCGCCTACCTCATCGACGAAATCGACATGGACATTGGCGTCACCGGGGTTCACCTTGCGACGACGTTTATAGACGGGGAGGAATACGGGCTCTATGCCTGAGGATGTGCGGGTCATGATGGAGGTGGTGCCTGTCGGTGCTATGGTGAGGCAAGCGATGTTGCGGCGGCCATACTTAACCATATCGGCGTAAAGCTCGGGGTCTGCCTCTTTCAAGCGTAGGATGAAGGGGTTGTTCTCCTCACGTTTTGCGTCATAAACCTCAAAGGCGCCACGTTCGCGAGCCATCTGCACGGAAGCGCGGTAGTAAGCGAGTGCCAATGCGCGGTGCACGCTTACGGAGAAGTCGGTAGCCTCGGTGGTGCCATAGCGCAAGCCTAGTGCGGCGAGCATGTCACCTTCGGCAGTGGTGCCGCAGCCTGTGCGACGGCCCTTCAATGTTTTGGCGCGTATCTTCTCCCAGAGGTGGCGTTCGGTCTGTTTCACCTCGGCGGTCTCGGGGTCGGAGTCGATTTTGTTGATGATGATATCTATCTTCTCCATCTCCAGGTCGATGATGTCGTCCATGATGCGCTGTGCCTTAGCCACGTGCTCACGGAAGAGGTCGAAGTCAAACGCGGCCTGCGGGGTGAAGGGGTTATTGACATAGCTATACAGATTGATGGCGACCAGGCGGCAGGAGTCGTAGGGACAGAGAGGTATCTCGCCGCAAGGGTTGGTGCTGACAGTCTCGAATCCCAGGTCGGCGTAGCAGTCGGGCACCGATTCTCTGCGGATGGTGTCCCAGAAGAGCACACCCGGCTCAGCGCTCTGCCATGCGTTGTGGATAATCTTGGCCCACAATGCTTTAGCATCCACCTCTTTAGAATATTCCGGGGTATCGCTGTCGATGGGGAACTTCTGAGTATAAAGCTCACCCTCAGTGGCGCAACGCATAAACTCGTCGTCGATCTTGACGGATACGTTAGCGCCGGTGACCTTACCCTCCACCATCTTGGCATCGACGAACGCCTCCATGTCGGGGTGACGGCTACTTACGGAGAGCATCAGCGCTCCACGACGGCCATCCTGAGCGACCTCGCGTGTGGAATTGCTGTAACGCTCCATAAAGGGCACGAGGCCTGTGGAGGTAAGCGCGGAGTTCTTGACCGGAGCCCCTTTGGGACGCAGATACGACAAGTCGTGGCCCACACCGCCGCGGCGTTTCATCAGCTGCACTTGCTCCTCATCGACCTTCATGATGCCACCATAGGAATCGGGGTGGCCATCCAGTCCGATTACGAAACAGTTGCTCAAGCTACCTGCCTGAAGGTGGTTGCCTATGCCTGCCATAGGGCTTCCCTGCGGCACTATATATTTGAAGTCTTTGAGCAAAGCAAAGATCTCATCATGGCTCATGGCATTGGGGTATTTAGCCTCAATGCGTGCGAGCTCTCCCGCGATGCGGTGATGCATATCATCCGGCGTGAGTTCGTAAAGGTTCCCAAAGGAATCTTTCAATGCATATTTACTTGCCCAAACACGAGCAGCAAGTTCATCTCCGCCAAAAAATTTTACTGACGCGGCATACGCCTCGTCGTACGAGTGTGTTTGATCCGTTTCCGACATGGTATGTTGGTGTTTTTTAATGAGTTACGTTAATCCTCACAAATAGGTTTTAGATACTTATGAGTGGTTTATTTTGTCACAAAATTAGAATTTCTTATCCTTTTCTGCAAACTTTTTCCAAAATTTTTTGAAGAAAATTTTCCAAAAAATTCGTAATGCTCTGTATTTATCGGGGATAGAAATAGGTTGCGCTCCTCGTAGAATTTTTTTTGACACAAGGTATTATTTTTTTATTATCTTTGCGTCCAAAACAAGACAGCAAAATTATGAATCACGACAGCGACCTTCACGACATCATAAAGGGTATCAAGCGCCAATTTATGGCATACCGCAACGGCATCATCGCCGACTCGCTCCGCAGCGCGGGCTACCCCTACTCCATCATCTTCGGGCTCAACGTGCCCCAGCTGGCACATATCTCACGCACGCTCACCGCCACGCCGGAGCTCGCCGCCGCGCTATGGGCCGACACCGAGGTGCGCGAATCACGCCTATTGGCTTGCTACCTCTTCCCCCACGACATGGCGCGGACAGACGCCGAAGCGCTCATAGAGTCGCTACGCACTCCCGAAGAGGGTGATATGCTCGCCTTCCGGCTACTCAAACATCTCCCCTACGCCAACAGCCTCGTGGACCGTTACCGCACCAGCGACAACCCCATGCAGCGCCACCTGGCAGAGATACTCGCCAAGCACCTCAGCTGATTGCCACACAAGATGTTTGGCAACTGAATATTTTTACGTATCTTTGCGCTACATATATTGATAAACCATAAAATATACGATTATGAGCATGTGGAACATCGTCTATAACGGACAACCTATCGGGCCAATGACCACCGACCAACTGCGCGCCTATGGCATCACACCCAACACCATGGTACAACAAGCCGGCACCGACCAATGGCTACCCGCCTACAACTTCCCCGAGTTGATGGCCATGATACAGCAGACCAACGGTTACGGCAATGGTTACTACTCCACATCCGGCAAAGACAAGATCGTGGCAGGCGTCCTGGCACTGCTCGTCGGCACCCTCGGCATACAATACTTCTACGTAGGCAAGACCACTGCCGGGTTGCTAACCATACTCCTGTCGATCATCACCTGCGGCTCCTGGAGCATCGTCACCTTCATCCAAGGCATCCTCATGCTTGTCATGGATCAGCAGCAGTTTGACCAGAAATACGTCTATTCCGACAAGACCTTCCCGATATTCTAAATAAGCGACAAGAAACTAACTATCAACAATTTAACGACAGTCTCATCATGAAAAAACTTTTGACAATCTGGGGCCTATTGGCTGTCACATTCCTAACTATGTCATCGACATGTGCGGAATCCTTTGATGTGGAAACATCCCCCATCGAGGTAAACAATCAATGTGGCGAAACCGTAATCTGCGTGTTTAGTTTCCAGCCATTCACCACTTCCGAGATTTTTGGCAGCGAGAAGGTGCGATGCAATTTCGCCACCATGCTGAATAATTGGAAAAACGACACTGACTTGGTGGCTTACGACAACGACAACACCTTCTATCTCACGTACTACAAACAGAGCACCATCGAACGATATCACCTCTATGAGGGCAACGTCAGCTCGCAATACGACAATATCAACGATGGGCGCTATGAGTACACCTACAGCTCAATGAAAGCGATGAATTTCAAAGTGACATACACAGGCGTTGCCAACCACTAATACCGCTTTGATATGAACTACAAATCCATCCGGCTATTTATCGCATCATTGGCCATGCTCGCGTCTCTAGGCTGTTATGCCCGGATTAATTATAACGCAGACATTGGCATCGGCGGCAATTACGACCTGCTATTTGAGACCAACGTAGATATGAATATCCCTATCTACAACAATCGTCTCTTTGTGACGACAGGATTGCAATACACCTTGGCGCACGCAAACCCCGATGACCAATTGTATCTAAACCGTTGGCGCAAAACAGACGAGTGTAGCGTCACCACCAATAGCCATTACCTCTCTATCCCCCTACTCCTTGAATATAAGTTTGGCAACGCGACTATCGGACGCCTTGGCATCCATTGCGGTCCACTCTTGGCCGTGTGCCTTAAAGCATCGGCCAAGATAAACATGGAGTTCGCTAACAAAGAGATCAGCTACACCGGCGACTTATTCAGCAGCCTGCCATCCGACCAACAGATATTTTACACAAAAGGTGATATGCAGCGAGCCTACCTGCCGGTATTCAATCGTTTCAGCGAAGGTCTGCGCATAGGTATCAATTACACCTTCCGATTCTTCAACTTAGGGTTCGACATGGACTGGTATTTCAACCGCGTCAAGGATGTCGCCAATGGCGCCGGCCTCTACGGCAACCACCCGTGGTTCTTCGCCAAAGTAGGATATAGCTTCTAGGTTTAAGGCTCTTTCAATCCTCTCGGATTCGACCGAAAACAAGACAGGCCCGCAAATGAATTGCGAGCCTGCTTTGTATCTGATGCCTAAACGTGTTATTTAACGCCGGCTTTCTTCAAGACTTTTTCGTTGACGGTGACGGGATATTTATCCTTTATCTCCTCTACCCATTCCGTCTCAAGTTGGTTTTGATAATCTGAGATAACCAATCCTTTGACGTCGTTGACATCCTCGGGCATATCTATCATGTGATAGTCATAGAGGAAGTAGTTGGGGTAACGGCCATTGGTGGGACGTGTGTCGCTGCCACCGAAGATGCAGTAGTCAACCATCGCGTTAGCGCCTTTAGGTGCGAGGACCTTGTCGATCTGCGCTTTACCGGCAAATTCTTTGCGTATGGTAGTGACATATTCGTCGGGGTTGAGCTGGGCGAGACGGGCTTTAACGGCTGTCTCCACAGAGTCGTTGGTGGCTTGGATGAGGAATCCTTTTACGCGGGGCTCGCTCCATGCATAGTCGGCTTTGTGCTGCTCAAAATATTGGTTAAGGCCTATGGTATCGTTGGCGGCTTTATCCCATACTTTCTGGCGGCCTGCCTCGTAAAGGAGTGAACCGTCGCGGAACTCATGTAGCAGGTTGCGATATTCAGGCTCTGTCTCCTCGAGGGCTTCCTCTTTTGCTTCGACAAGCTTGCGACGTACTACTTGGTTTACTCGCTTGTTGAACTCCTCAGACGCTGACGCGGGGTCGGTGTTGACATATCCTTCGAGCTGCGGCGCCACGTCGCCGAGTGTGATGGCGTGGTTGCCATTATAGGTATAGAGCTGATTTTTGGCCCCGGCTACACAATATTTATTGTAGAAGAGTGAATCTACGCCATTGGCTGCGATGTAGCTGTCGATACCTTTCATCACCTGTGTGTTGGCTTTGAGCTTAAACTCTTTAGCATAGGCTTCGCGCTGACGGTCGTTGAGCATTGTGGCACGCACGTCGTTGGGGTTGGTGACGGATTGGATCAACTTCGGCTCCATTTTCTCATACGACTCAATCGGTTTGAGCGATAAACGCTTCACGATGTGCCAGCCATATTGGCTACGTATCGGCTCTGAGAATTCGCCATCTTCAAGAGCGAAAGCGGCATCGGAGAACTCCTCTACCATCTCTCCTGCATAGAACGACGGGAGGATACCACCCTTGCGCGCTGAGTTCTTGTCATCGCTGTTTCTTACAGCTACATCCTCAAACATGCCCGGATTTGCTTTCACCACGGCATAAAGGCTGTCAATCTCGGCTTTTGCCTTTGCCTCGGCCTCCTCGCTAGCGTTGCGAGGCACCATCTTCATAATATGAGAAGCGGTCATGACACCGCGGTTATCCCTCTTCTTACCACCCATGAGAATGTGGTAGGCCACAGGTGACTCGATCACGTTGGACACCTCACCCTCCTTTAGATTGTAGGCTGTCATCTCGAAATCATAGGGATATCTCAACGGCACTAACCAACCCACATATCCACCACGCTGGCTGGTACCGCGGTCTTGTGAGTATTGCGCCGCCAACTCCTTGAAGTCACCACCATTGGCAATGACGGTGCGCAAACTATCGAGTAGCGCCACAGAGTTCCTATCGGTCTCTCCATTGCGTGTCTTATAACGCATGATATGGTATGCCTGCACCTCAGTGGGAATCCTATCATACGCCTCTCTCGCCAACTGCTTGATATACACGGAATCAGTGATATATGGTAGCGCTAACTCAGTGCGATATTGCTCATATTCTCTACGGAAATCGGCTGTCGTGTCGATACCCATAGCTTTTGCGTCCGCTACCTTCAATTTATACACCTTGAAGATATCGGCATAATCATTAATAGGTTGCAGCTCAGCCTGTTGCTGACGATTCTTTAGATATAAATATTCGAACTCCGACAATGGCACATCTTCGCCATTGACAGTCATTACCACGGGGTCTTTGGCATAGATAGCCAACGACAACGTCAGTGCCGAGGCTATGCATCCTACCCCTATGAAACGTTTCTTCATATTATTTAGATTCTGTAATATTCAGTTTTACTTAGAGAATAAACGGACTTCATTACGGTTTATTGCTTAAAAAAACGAAAAGTTGAAAAATAATGGAAAACAACACTCATTATTTAAAAGAATTTCAACCGACACTTTATCATATAATATTTTTTCGCTATTTTTGCAAAAGTATAAAAATGAAGCATTACGATGAAAGATAACTACATACGATTTGATTGGGCGATGAAACGTCTGCTCCGCGATAAAGCGAACTTCGCGGTGCTGGAAGGCCTTATTACTACCCTACTCGAGGAGAAAGTCACTATTCAGAAGCTGTTGGAAAGCGAAAGCAACCAGGAGGACGAGTTCCAGAAAAGCAACCGCGTGGATATCCTCGCCGAAAACTCCAAAGGGGAGCTGATACTCCTAGAGGTGCAGAACAACAATGAGTTCGCCTATTTCCAGCGAATGCTCTTTGGCGTGTCCAAGCTGGTGACGGAGTATATCCAACGTGGCGACAGCTATAGCAAAATCCGCAAGATTTACAGCATCAACATCGTCTATTTCTCGCTGGGCAAAGGCACCGACTTCGTATATCACGGGCAAACGGAATTCCGTGGCCTGCACAACAACGAGGTACTGGAGTTGTCACCGTTCCAGCGCGAGACATTCAAGGTAGAGAAAGTGAGCCAGCTCTATCCGGAATATTACATCCTGAAGGTCAACGACTTCAACAAATGGTCCAAGATACCCTTGGAGCAGTGGATTTACTTCCTCAACACCGGCGAGATACCCGACGAGGCCACCGCACCCGGACTGTCCGAAGCCCGTGAACGCCTCAAGCTCGACCGCTTGACCAAAGATGAGCTGAAGGCATACTATCGCCACCTCGACAACGTGGTAATCCTCCGCGACAACATCTTCACCGAGCGTGCAGAAGGTAGAGCCGAAGGGCGTGCAGAAGGTAGAGCAGAAGGCCTAGCCACAGGCATTGCTAAGGGCCGCGAAGAGGGCTTAGCCACCGGTCTCGAAAAAGGACGCGCGGAAGGTATCGCAAAAGGCCGTGAAGAAGGTAGAACTGAAAGTTCAAAAGAGATAG
>CAZLJS010000068.1:0-8402 GCA_964559895.1 uncultured Sangeribacter sp. | reverse complement strand
CTTTATCCACGAGGGCTTTATCGTTGTGCGGATCCATATAGCGGAGATAGTATGCGGAGCTACCGGCAAAACCGGGCATCGTGCACACCTCTAGAGGATAACCTTCGGCAGTGCACCAGTTCTTAGCGCGTGCCAACGGTGGTTCGCCCTCGGCAGTAGGTAGATAGCTATCTACCGCGGGGAGTTGCAACGGGAGGACACTCTCATCCAAGAGGTGAGGAATGCCATCTTTATAGTAAACGGGGAAGGGTTCGCCCCAATATCTTTGACGGCTGAAGATAGCGTCGCGGAGACGATAGTTGACTTTCACCTTACCAAGGCCCTCAGCCTCTATGAAGGCTTTAGTCTTAGCGATAGCCTCTTTCACCTGAAGACCGTTGAGGTCAAGTTTCGGACCTTTGGAGTTCATCATGATACCCTCTTTGGCGTCGAAACTCTCCTCGCTCACATCAGCGCCCTCGATGAGCGGGATGATGGGCAGTGAGAAGTGGCGGGCAAAGGCGTAGTCGCGGGAGTCGTGGGCAGGAACTGCCATGATGGCTCCTGTGCCATATCCGGCAAGCACGTAGTCGCTGACCCATACGGGGATATTCTCACCGGTGAGTGGATTGACGGCATAGCTACCTGTAAATACTCCGGAGACGCGTTTATCTATCTGGCGCTCACGCTCTGTCTTATGCTTAACCTCCTCGAGGTAAGCATCCACGGCAGCTTTCTGCTCGGCAGTGGTGAGCATCTCTACATATTTAGATTCGGGAGCAAGCACCATGAATGTCACGCCGAAGATGGTGTCGGCACGTGTGGTGAATATCTCCAACTCGATATCGCTGTCAGCTACGGCGAAGCGCATCTCAGCGCCCTCGCTGCGGCCTATCCAGTTGCGTTGTGTCTCTTTAAGGCTGTCGCTCCAATCAAGTTTGTCGAGGTCGTTGAGCAAACGCTCGGCATAAGCGGAGACGCGGAGGCACCATTGCATCATGCGTTTCTGCTCCACGGGATAACCGCCACGGACGCTCACACCTTCGCTGACCTCATCGTTGGCAAGCACGGTGCCCAATTCGGCACACCAGTTCACCATCGTCTCTGCTTGGAAGGCGATACGATAGTTCATCAATGTTTTGCTGCGCGCCGCCTCGTCCATAGCGTTCCACTCCTCAGCAGTGAAATGCAATTCAGTGCTCTGAGCTGCTGTCAACCCTTCGGTGCCTTTTGACGACAGATGGGCCTCCAACTCAGCGATAGGACGTGCTTTGCCAGCCGCGCTGTCGTACCAAGAGTTAAACATCTGCATAAACGCCCACTGTGTCCATTTATAATACTCGGGGGTGCAGGTGCGGATCTCGCGGTCCCAATCATAAGAGAGTCCGATCTTATCGAGCTGTTCGCGATAGCGACGGATATTTGTCTCGGTAGTCTTCTCGGGATGTTGTCCTGTCTGGATAGCATATTGCTCGGCAGGAAGGCCATAAGCGTCATAGCCCATGGGGTGCAACACATTGAAACCCTGTTGACGTTTGAATCGTGAATAGATATCACTTGCGATATAGCCTAATGGATGGCCCACGTGAAGGCCCGCTCCGGAGGGATATGGAAACATATCCAGCACATAAAATTTCTTACGGCCGGAATCCTCTGTCACTTTATAAATCCGGTTATCACGCCAATATTCTTGCCAGCGTTTTTCAATCTCTTTATGATTATATTCCATTGTTGAAGATATTTTTCTTGCCAAATAGTTGAAAATTACCGCAAAGGTAACAATTTTTCAGCGCATTAAAAATAGTTTTGTAACTTTGCAATTAAAAAATGGCTCCTAACTTCATGAAGACAGCAGATAAGAGCGTGCAAGAGCTACCCCGTCTATCCCACGACAACAATATGGGGTTTATCCGTTACTACTTGGCTTTGTCGGTGGTAATGGCGCATCTCTGTACTGTCATGGGGATAGAAAACCATTGGCCCACATCGAGTTACAATGCCGTAGGTGGATTCTTCGCGCTAAGTGGATTTCTGGTTTATGGCAGCTACCTGAGGGCTCCGTCGCTAAAGCATTATATCAAGCGCCGCGCACGACGCATACTACCACCCTATTTCACTACGGTATTGCTATGCGCCTTCGGTCTGATAGCACTCTCAACCCTCTCTGCCGGTGAATATTTCACCTCTCCGCAATGGTGGAAATACCTTGTAGCCAACCTATCATTTCTGAACTTCATAGAGCCGGAGCTGCCCGGTGTCTTCACCAATCATGAAATCACCGCGGTCAATGGCTCGCTATGGACCATGAAGATAGAATGGATGCTATACCTCTCGGTGCCCATCGTGGCATGGTGCATCAGGAAGATTCGCAAACCGGCGTTATACACCTTCATTGCCATATACATCATCTCGCTGATATACCGCATCACCTTCTACCACCTCTATGAGGTACATGAGAAGGAGATCTATATGATACTCTGCCGACAGGTCTTCGGGCAACTGATGTATTTCTATACCGGAGTGGCTATATACTTCAACCTCAACAGATTCTTAAAGTATAAATGGCATATCTTGGTAGTGGCGGTAGTGCTATGCTGTTTACAAGACCTGATTCCTTACTACGAGATCACAGTAGGGCCAATCGTCGTC
The DNA here is from genome assembly GCA_964559895.1 of uncultured Sangeribacter sp. Classification (GTDB taxonomy): domain Bacteria; phylum Bacteroidota; class Bacteroidia; order Bacteroidales; family Muribaculaceae; genus Lepagella. The sequence continues at coordinate 5,774 of CAZLJS010000068.1, read as the reverse complement.
TCCTCGCTTGTGCTATGGTTCTCTTTGATAGGGAAATGGGGCAGATGGGCCAACCGCGACAACTTCTCCTACGACATCTATCTATCACATCTGCCGGTGATACAGGTCATCATAGCGCTGGGTATCCGCGAGCAGATAGGCACCCTATGGACCTTCATCATCAGCATCGCGGCGATACTGCTCATCGGCGCGGCTATATGGTTTGGCGTAGGCAAACGCTTTATGAGAAGATAACATCTTGACATATACAACATATTTTTGTAATTTTGCTAAAATTTTGCGTTGCCACGGCAACATAATCAATAAATCATGAGCGAGAACAACCCAAACGAGATAGGAAACAGATCAGAGGCCGCTGCCCAACCTCTAAAGAAGCGCATCATGGGCTATGCCGTCAAATACCTATTGCCATTGGTGCTGACAGTGCTGTTGGTATGGTATATGTTTGCACATATCGACATCAATGAGATGATCGACATACTTCGTCACGGCGTTGATTACCGCTGGATACTATTGGCTATGGGCATCAGCGTGCTCAGCCATGTGGTGAGAGCGCTCCGTTGGCGCATACAGCTACGCGCTCTGGGCATTGATCCCCCACTGATGGCGCTATGCTGCTCCATATTCGGCACTTATGCCCTCAACTTGGTGTTCCCACGTCTTGGCGAGGTATGGCGTTGCACCTACATCGCCAATAGAGAGAAAGCCGCCTTCACCACCGTGCTGGGATCGATGGTGGCAGACAGGCTCTCCGACACAGTGATGGTGCTGCTGATCACTATATTCACATTCTTTGTGGCGCAGAAAGGGGTGACAGCCTTCATCACTCAATACAAGATAGGGCAAGACGCAGTGTCGCTCATCGCCAACCCGCTATTCTGGGGCGTGATTATAGCTTGCGTACTCATCTTCTGGGCTATCTTCCACTTCGGCAAAGGAAACAAAGTGGTGGATAAGGTTCGCTCCATGGTTATGGAACTATGGGCGGGTTTCATAGGCGTCACCCGCATCAAAGGCAAATGGCTCTTCGTGGGCCTCACCTTCGCCTTGTGGGGATGCTACTTCCTTCAGCTATATGTGGCGTTCTTCGCCTTCAGCTATACCACAGAGCTATGCACACAACCCGGTTTGGCATTGGGACTTATACCCTGCTTGGTGGCATTCGTGCTCAGCTCTATCGGCATGGCGATACCCTCCAACGGAGGCCTTGGCCCTTGGAACATCGCTGTGATGTTTGGCTTAGCCATCTACGGCATCACAGAGACCGAAGGCACCAGCTTCTCCCTGCTCGTTTGGAGCGCACAAACGGTAATGCTGATTCTACTCGGCATTTTCACCATGATCTACATCACATCTAATAAACCTAAAAAGATTGCCGACAAAAGATAACGTCGGTGACGTTTAACCTAATCACCTCCGCATCATGAGATTCAACGAAGAAGAAGAGAAACCGGATTACTTCGATGGCGAAGACCTTCCGGAGACAGAAAAAGAGAAACGCGAAAAATTTAGTCGTGAAGACCCTCGCTATTGGGACACTCCCGAGAGCGAGTGGGAGCATTTGCGTCCTTTGTTGAGGTTCAAACTATGGGCAATAATCGGTGGCTGTATCATCGCTATTATACTGGTGATATGGCTGTCGGCATACTATTTCCGGCCCTATGCAGAAGGGTGCGCACAGTATGGTTACGTAGAGAAGATGCAGCGCCGCGGCACTATCTTCAAGACCATTGAGGGGCGGATGATACCTTACAAAAATATCACCGACACCACCGAAGTCTATTCCGGCGACTTCTATTTCACCGTCACTTCAGAGGAGCTGGCTAAGTCCATCGACCACCTCATGAAGGCCGACAAACCTATGAAGCTTTCCTATCGCACGTATCACACTGCGATGCCTTGGCGCGGTGAATCTGAGCACATGGTGATAGCCGTCGATTCGGTAAACGAGAATCAACTAAAACGTCGTCTAAGCCACTTCTAACAGTGGCATCTCACTAAAATTTAATCACTTATCTGGCCGGAGACCCTCACCTTACCTACCGGTATGCGGGGATCGTTGGTAATCAGCTCCACGACAACGCCATAAGCGGGCGCAGAGATTTTGGACAAATCTACTATGCCCTCCACATACGCCGACTTACCCGACTTCAATTTAGTCGGTATCTTGGTGATTTTCACTGCGTCGCTACGTGAATAGACACGCATCACTTGCAATTCATCCACACCGGCATTAGCTATCGGGAAACGGAATTTCACCTTACTGCCACGGTTGGCGGTGGCTAGCTCCACACGCGGCTCCGGCAACGACAGTTGCGGCGCCACGGCGAGTTGTTGCTCGGTGAGTTTCGCAGCATGTGGCACCACCTCGGTGAGCACAGCCACGTCGATTCGGTCGCTCTTATCCGCATCGGCATACACAGCCACAGGCACCACTTCGGCGCCCAGCTGGTTGCCCAAACGGGAGTTGAAATAGAAGCTTACGGAGAAGGTGTCGCCAGGGGGAACTGTCTCCGACGACATCACCACGCTAAGGGTCTTGGAGTCATACTCCGCCATGGGATGGATGCTGTCTGCCGACTGGTTGTAGCCTTTGAGAAAGACATAGTTGGAATATCCATGCTCCACCTTACCCAAATCCACCTTGTCGGAGGAGAAGCGCAGTTTACCCTGTTCCACCGGATAATCGGCAGCCAACGACGTCGGAGCGCCTATCACAGTGCCACAGATATTAATCACCGTGAGGTCATTATTGACACCGGTATATACCTTCACTGTCTTCTCAAAACGGCCCGGGCGGCCCGCCGGATTGTATGTAAAGGAGACGACAGCTGTGTCGCCGGGAGCTATCTCACCTTCGGTATATTCAGCACCGGTACAGCCACAGCTGGGGCGGACACGGTTGATTATCGTAGTGTCGGGACCTAGATTGACAAAGCGGGCATGGCCTGTCTTGGGGCCCGCCACCTCTTTCATCAATCCGAAATCATAGTCACGTTCCAACCATTGGATATCAGCCACAGCGGGAACAGCGGCTACGACTGCCATCAACAAGGCTCCGTATGTAATGCTTCTGTTCTTCATATCCTACTTTTCTGATTTGGGGAGGACTGTACCCTTTATCTTGAGTGTGACTTTCTTCTTATTGCAGTTGTAGAGATTGACAGTGACCGTCTTGGAGAAGGAACCGGGGCGGCTCATAGGATTATATGTCACTTTGATTTTACCCTTCTTGCCCGGTTTGATTGGCGAGGTGGGATATGAGGGGCGTGTACAGCCACATTGAGCTTTTGCATCGACAACTGAGATATTGCCGTCGCCATTGTTGGTAAACTCAAACTCACATGTCACGGAGCCGCCATCCTCTTTGATGGTGCCGAAATCGTGGGTTGTGGTGGCAAAACAGATTTGTCCCTGGCCCTCATTCTTCTTTGCATTGGAGGAGAGACTGAAAAGTAGAGCCATGACCATTATCACGGCATACTTGAGTGATCGTTTCATATTTATTGCGATTGTTTTCATTACTATTTCAAGTTATTATATCATATTTGACATCCTCAGATGGAAAATGTAACAAATCAACTCGCAAAATTAACGTTTTTTCTCCGGTGATAGCTACTTTACAAAACAAAATTAACAATAACTATGCGGCATAAGGGTGCTTTCTGTGCCGCATCTCAGTTTTTATTACTAATTTTGTGCTAAATTTCACTAGAAACTTATTGATGAGACATACGTTACTGATATTTGCTCTGCTGATAACCGCGCTGCTATGCTACGACAAAGCGTCGGCACAGATAGTGCCTATGGAGCACCAGAAGGACTACACCGACTCGCTACGCCGCGAGTTTGACAATGGTCCATACTTCACGCTTTACAAGGACAACTATTTCCTAGTGGGCACAAACCCCACTCATAAGCCAAATTCCGACAATAGCGACGTCAAGTTTCAGATAAGTATCTCGCAACGCCTCACCAAATCCGTGCTCCCTTGGCACACATACCTCTTCCTGATGTACACGCAAAAGGTATTCTGGGATGTGTTCAAAGTGTCAATGCCTATGCACGACTTCAGCTTCAACCCGGGTATCGGTCTGAGCAAACCGCTGTTCAACAAGGACCGCTACATAGGTAAAGCAACACTGATGATAGAGCATGAGAGCAACGGCCGCGACGATGTCCAATCACGCTCATGGAACCGCATTTCTCTCGGCGCCTCAATCATCATCAACGAATGGCTCATGGTCCACGGAAAGGTGTGGATACCTATCGTGGATGGCGAAAACAACCGCGACATACTCGACTACACCGGTCTATGGCAAAATGGATTGGTTGTATCCACTCCCAACAAACAGTTCATCTGGGGCGTCACCCTCACGCGACGCAGAGGATGGAAACCGCGTTTCAACACCTGCGTGGACTTCAGCTGGAGAATGTGGAACAAAGCCAACCAATACTTCTATATTCAATATTACAATGGTTACGGAGAGAGTCTCTTGGACTACAATAAATTCACATCCATGCTCCGCATCGGACTTGTGATTAAGCCCAGATTCTTCTCTGATTTTTAAGCATATTATGTCTATGTTTTCTTTAGATTTCAACTTGTGGATATGGTGCTTGTTAGGCGCCGGTTTTCTATGCAGTATCATCACGTGGGCATGCCTCATCTCTCCGCTATGGCGCGTGAAAAAGTATATCGTCACCGCAGTGGATGACGAAGAGGTGGTAGGACAGCCTCACGACCACGGCAAAGCCACCGTCATCGCGTTCCTACACTCTCCCGACCTGGTGGAGCCTTACTTGGAGCAGATGCAGCAACAGGATTACCCCAACTTTGAGGTATTTGTGGTCATCAAGGGGACGGCACGACAAGCCGACGCGCTCCGCGACACATACAAGGAACGATACCCCAATGCCCGCTTCTCCTTCATTCCACCGGAGTCGCACAACCTCAGTCTCAAGAAACTGGCATACACCTTAGGCATCAAGTCCACAGACGATAGCGAGGTCATAGTCACCTCCCTGCCGGAGTGTCAATACACCTCACCACAATGGCTGAGCATCATCATGCGCCACTTCGCCAACCCATCCACAGGCGTCGTACTCGGCTATGCCGACTTCGACTACGCCAATGTGAGCAGATGGCGCCGCGGATACCGCCATTTCTCATCCCTTATCTCCAACATGGAATGGGTATCGGAGGCTATCGCCGGACGTCCTTACCGCGGCAACCGCGGCAACCTGGCGTTCCGCCGCAAACTTTTCTTCGACAACAACGGTTATGGCAAGTCATACTTCCTCCACTCCGGCGACGACGACATCTTCATCAGTGAAATCGCCACGGAGGCAAACACAGTAATGGAGGTATCGCCGCGCGCGCAAGCGGTCTTCGAATGTGGCGACGCCACCTCGCGCCTTTGGGTAGATCATAAGGAGAGCTACGGCTTCACCTCACACTACCTGCCCCGCACCCCGCGTCGCCAAATGCGCATCGGGCATATCGCCAACTGGATGATGCTATTGCTATACATCGCCACCGCCCTAATGGCACTCCCTTCTATCATACCCGCCATCGTGGCTGTGATACTGCTCCTCGGCACCTGGTTCTCGCATAGCTATGCTTACAACAGCATCGCCCCCACCTTTGGCGACAAAAAGCGCTGGAGCACAGCACCTTTCCAGCTCCTATACCGTCCCATCGCCGACACCCTTTTCCACATCAAGTACCGCAAACGCGGTGTCAAAAACTTCACCTGGCAAAGGAAATAGCT
>CAZLJS010000067.1:0-8452 GCA_964559895.1 uncultured Sangeribacter sp. | reverse complement strand
CTTAAGGTTAGTGCAAGATTGTCAGTAATACCTAGCGTAGCAGAGAACTTGACCGCTACAGCCGGTGACAATACTATGACAGCCCTTGTAGAATGGACCAACCCGACTACTTCCAACCAGGAAGGTCTTGTTCCCGACATCACCAAAGCCGTTATCTATCGTGACGGTGCGGAGATCGCTACCTTGACAGAGAACCTCGTAGCAGGTGAGAAATCACAATACCTCGATGAGAGCATCACCGCAGCAGGTACTTATACCTACAAAGTAGAGCTCTATAGCGCCGATGGTAAGTCAGACGCCGAGGCTCCTTCAGTAGATGTAGTCATCAACGAGATTGATGATTCCGGCATACCTTACGCAGTAGGTAAAGGCCTTGACAATGGCTTCAGCAGCTCCGAATGGACTGTATTCAACGTTAACGGCGACAGCAACACTGCAAGAGGTGAGATCACTTGGGAAATCTCTTCCAACAAGCTGGAGATCACTACAACAAGCAAAGCCGGTGACGACTGGGTAATCTCTCCCGTATTCAAATTTAAAGAGGGTTACAAATACCAGATTGAGGTATCATCATACTGCCCGTTAGGCTCAACAGGCGCAGGCTATCCTCACGCTATCACAGTGGCAGAGGGTACAGCAGTAGATCCTACCGCTATGGCTACCACTCTTGGCACTATCAATACTGCCGAGACTGCAGGTAACTCAGCACCCCAGGTTGACCGCTTCATCATCGAGGCTATCGTTCCCGCTGAAGCAGGTGGCGACGCTGACGATGTAGTAGGCGACGAGACCGAGATCGAAGACTCTGTAGTAGCCGTTAAGGTTCCCGCAGGTGTTGGCACTATCGGTTTCCACGTGACCACTCAGGATATCTGTGGTATCAACAAGTTTGAGATCACCGTTAAAGAGGCTAGCTGGATCAAAGGTCTCACCAACGACGACGCTATCAGCTTCGCTAATGGCAGACTCCTCTTCGGCAACACAGCTGACCGCGTGATCGTTTGCGACCTCCAAGGCCGTGTAGTCTTCAACGCTACCAATGTTGATACAATAGACACCGACAGAATCGTTAAGGGCGTTTACATCGTTAGAGCTCTTGTCGATGGTAAGACCGTTTCCTTCAAGTTTGTAAAATAATTTTTAACATATGAAGAGAACAACTATCTGCGGTATTACCGCCGCGATAGTTCTCATAAGCACGGAATGTTTCGCCACAGGGCGAGGCATTCCGTCGTCAATTCAAGAGTTCACCCCCGCGATGACCAAGACGCGGGTGAATAGCCCGCTACGAATGCGGTCCCGCACCGTCAGGGCACACTCGCAAGCCGCGCCCCCCGCGTTGACGCCGATGCTAAAGATACCGGGGACCAACACACAGCTATGCGGCGCGTATGTGTATAGCGACAAGTGGGCTGAGAAGGACGACAATGGGAACTATCTGTATGAAATGAATCCCGGAATATACACCATTCCGGCACGCCCCGATGGCGACATCGTCTGCAATGCTTCTATTAGCGGACTGTCGGGCATGATAGCCGGTGTGAAGGTCAATAGCCAGTATTACGCTATCACCCTCACCGGATCGGGCGAGTACGCGTATCTCTCCACCTATTCTACCACCACATGGAACCGCAGCTCCTATCAAGAGGTGGATATCGTCAACGTCCCTATTGACTTGACCTATGACCCCGTCACCAAGAAGTGCTACGGATTCTTCTACAACGACAACGACTATGGCGAATACTCCCGTTTCTGCTCCTACAGCACCTACACCGGAGAGGCTACCGACATCGCCGAGATGACCCGTGCCGGCTTCGCTATCGCCGCCAACGCCTCCGGCGAGCTCTATGGCATATGGGGCTACACAGGATGGCTGGTGAAGATAGACCCCAAGACCGGTGTGGTGGATCAGATAGGCCGTACCGGCATCTATCCCGGCTATCAGAACTCCTTGACCTTCGACGACACCACAGGGAAGCTCTATTGGGCGTCCAACGACGAGGATGGCAATTCGGCGCTATATGAGGTCAACACAGAGACCGGCGTCGCCACGCTGATTCGTAAGTTCGCCGACAACGACACTTACGTAGGCATCTACGCCCTGCCGTATAGCGTCCCCGACACGGCACCCGCCGCTGTCACCAATCTTAATGTGGAGTTTGCCGACGACACCGCCTTGACAGGCTACGTGACCTGTACGGCGCCAACCACATCTGTCAACAACGCCACCCTGTCCACCACGCTGTCGATACTCATCGACGTGGATGGCGTCCAAACCGTAGTGGAAGATGTGCAGCCCGGCGCCGCTGTCAAGTCGCCGCTGCTAACCTTCAATGAGGGTAAGGTCAATATCACCGTCACCCCCTGCGACGCCAACTACCGTGGCGAGGAAGCCACCATCTCCACCTTTGCCGGTATGGACCTCCCGGGAGCACCCGCCAACGTGCTGCTCAGCGACAATGAGGGGATACCGACGTTGACATGGGAAGCCCCCACGGCAGGTGCCAACGGTGGCCGCTTCGACGCCTCCTCGCTCAAGTATAGAGTGGTGAGATATCCCGACGCCAAGGTGGTTGCTACAGACCTCACAGACCTTACTTTTGCCGACACCGAGTTCAACGGCATGGCAGCGATCAGCTACGACGTCATCGCCGTCAACGCGAAAGGGGAGAGCCAAGCTACACGCAGCAACAGCATGGTGTTTGGCCAAGGCTTCACCATCCCCTTCCTGGAGGAGTTTGCCACGCAGAGCGCCTATGACCTATGGACCGTGGTCAACGTCAACGGTGGCTCTACATGGAGCTACAACGCCTCCTCAGGTGTCGCAAACTATAAATACGACGACACATTGCCTGGCGACGACTGGCTCATATCGCCCAAATTCAAACTCGAGGCGGGTAAGACCTATGAGCTGACCTTCTTCGCCAAAACGCTTTACAATAAGTACCCCGAGAACTTCAAGTTCATGCTGGGCACGTCGCTGGAGCCCTCGTCGATGACCACACTCATCACCGACTGCCCGCAGTTTATGAACACCAAAGGTGAGACACGCCGCGTCTTCTTCACGGCACCCGCCACGGGTGACTTCTTCCTCGGCGTTTATTGCTATAGCTACGCCACCGGTTCCAACAAGGGGTGGACGCTCACCATCGACAATGTAGGCCTCTCGGAGGTGTCGGGCAGCGTACCGGCAGCCGTCACCGACCTTAGCGTCACGGCAGCACCGCAAGGCGCCCTCTCCGCCACTGTGGCGTTCACCGCGCCCACGCTGGATAGCAATGGCGAGGAGCTGACAAGCACCATGGACATCAACCTATACCGTCTCGGTGAGGATGCCCCTGCCACTACCTTTAGCGACGTCGCCGCAGGGGAGTCGCTCACTTGGACTGATAGCGCTATCACCGCCTCCGCGCTGATGACCTATCGTGTAGTACCGCAGAACTTCGCAGGCCCGGGAGCAGAGGCTACCGCTTCCGCTTATGTGGGTGTTGATGTGCCCGGACAGGTAGGGGACTTGAAGGCCGTGGAGACCGACAATGCCATCACCTTGACATGGACAGCACCTACGCAAGGCGCTAATGGCGGTTGGTTTGACGCTAGCGCCGTGACCTATCGTGTGGTACGTTCCGACGGCACCATCCTGGCAGAATCGCAGACAGCGACATCATATAGCGACACCGACGTTCCCGCCACCACGCAGGAGCTCCGCTATTACCTTGTGACACCCTATGTGGGTAGCAGCAAAGGCACCTACGCCAACACCCCCTATGAGGTCTATGGCAAACCGTATGCTGCTCCTGCCACCGAGACCTTCCCCGCCGCGGATATGAGATATTATCCCTGGATATCAGAGTCCGACGGCCCGCAATATACCTGGTCGCTGGAGACCGCAGGTGTCAATCCCACCACCGCCGACTATAATGGCGACACCGGACTGGCAATGTTCATCTCCACAGAGCAGACCGCGGGCATCACCGGCACCTTCGCTTCGCCGAAGTTCGACATCAGCGCCGTCGCTGACCCTGAGCTGAGCTTTATGATGTATCACAGCGAAGCCACCGATCCCGCCAAGAATGATCAGTTGACAGTAGCTGTCAGCGTTGACGGCGGTGAATGGAGCGACCTCCCCGACGCCACCTTCAGCCGCGACAACGGCACTACCGGATGGATGCGCCACGCACTGTCGCTGGAGTCGTTCAAGGATGCCAAATATATCCGAGTGCGTTTCAGCGCCAAGGCCTTGGGCGAGAAGAATATCCATCTCGACAACATCGCCATCGACCAACGCCGCACCACCGACATCGCCGTGGCATCCTTCACCGGAGCCTCCCGCATCGCTGCCGGTTATGACGCGGACTATACCGTTAAGCTCAACAACAACGGTGCCGAAGCCGTCTCCGCCGCGCAGGTGTCTATCCTCGCCAACGGCAATGTCATCGCCGAAGCTGCCGCTGAGAATATCGGTGTAGGTGCCTCCGTGGATCTCAATATGAAGGTCAATATGCCTCAGACAGGTGACTATCAGCTCACAGCACTCTGTGCTACCCCCGGTGACCAAAACGCTGACAACGATAGCGCGCAATGCTCCGTCAGCGTGGTAGCACCGGTGATACCCTCACCGTTCAACCTCTCGGGCAACGCCGCAGCGGATGCCGTGACACTTGCCTGGAGCGCACCGTCGCAACGCGGCGCCGTCACCGACGACGTGGAGAGCTATACCGACTGGGCTATCGCCAATGTGGGCGACTGGAGCATGGTGGACCGCGATATGGATGTGACTTATTACATCAACAAGGACCTGGAGAGCTATCCCGACCAGTCCTCTCCCAAAGCGTTCCAGGTGTGCAACGCCGCTACGCTGGGTATTGATATCTGGGACGAGGGCACACCCCATTCCGGCAATAAGATGTTCATGAGCGTCGCCTCGGTGAATCGCGCCAACGACGACTGGCTTATCTCGCCGCGCCTCAATGGTTCTTCGCACACCATCTCTTTCTATGCTAAGTCGTTTACTACCGATGATATAGCACCGGAGCGGATGAACGTGCTCTACTCTATGAGCGACACCGACCCTGTCAACTTCGTCAAGCTCAATAGCAGCGAATATATAGAGGTGCCCGCCGCGTGGACCAAGTATAGCTACCTCCTCCCCGAGGGTGCCAAATACTTTGCTGTCAACTGCGTCAGCGAAGACTCCTTCGCACTCTTTGTGGATGACCTCTCGATGAATGATATGACAGTGCCCAACCTCACACTCTCAGGATATAAAGTTTATCGCAATGGGGTAGAGGTGGCAACCGTCACTGACACCACCTATGTGGATAACAGCCCCGTGGAGGGTAGCGCCGACTATGCCGTAGCTGCTATCTACGACGGTGTGGAGAGCGACAAGTGCGATAGCGTCACCGTGCAATACTCCGGTATCAATGGTGCCGCAGCCGCGGAGATTGCTATCCTTGTCAGAGAGAATAGCATCGAGGTGGATAACGCCCTTGGTGAGACCATTACCCTCTATACCATGGATGGACGTGTGGCTATGTCGCAAGCCATAGCATCGCAACGCTTTGTCATCACCCCCGACGCCGGAGCTTATCTGGTGCGCGTCGGTGACCATGTGGCAAAAGCTATAATACGATAAATCTCGCTTATGTAGATATGCGGTCGCCGCGACTCTCCATGTGGGAGCTGCGGCGATTTTTTATGCTGACTGGCTAATAGGAGCCGTCAGCTATGCTGATAAAGATAGTCGTTAGCTATAGCTGTGCATACCGCCCAAGAAGTAGTTGACGCCGAAGTAGGTGATTACTACCGCGAGGAAGGCAAGGGCTAGGTAGCCGTTGAGCGTGCGTGGATTGTTGAAGTCCATGATGCCGGAACTAGCCTGTGCGTTGCCGCCGAGGATGCTGCGGTGGAATGGTATGCAGTAGATGAACATGGTGATTAGCGCCCATGTCTCTTTAGGGTCCCAACCCCAATAACGTCCCCAGGAAATGTTTGCCCAGATAGAGCCGACGAAGATGCCGCTACCCAGCAGCATCAGTGCCGGATAAAGCATGAATCGGCTGGTGAGCATGAAGGTCTCTTGCGTCTGAGTCTCGCTCTTGGCGATGAATAGCGATGTGAGGGAGTTGATGAAAATCAATGCGAAGAGGGCGTAGGAGATCATCACAAGCGCTACATGGACGCTGAGGAGCCCCGAGTTAAGCACAGGCATCAGCTGCGTCACCTGCGGGTCGGAGTTGCCTATCCGTGCCACAAGTAGCGTCAAGCCCATCATCAACAGCGCATAGGAGGGATGGATGGCCGTGCGCTTGCTGAGAAGCAAGTATATCACGCCGATAAGCAGCGAGGTGAACGCCATCGTCTCCGGTCCGTTGCCCAGCGGGATGTGCTCGCCAACATACCATTTCAACCCGAATTCCAGGGCCGCGAACAGCGTCACAACGCCGATAATCGCTGTCAATGTCACCTTAACGACAGGCTTTGAAGCACGCTTTTTAATGGTGTCTGTGAGCGATATTATCCACCCTGCGATGCCGCACAACAGCGCTATGACAAACAGCGGTATGCCTCGCATAAGGTTGAGCAGATGCTCGCTTTTGCGCTGCCCTGACGTGGGTATCTCCTCACCGGCTGTCTTGACCTGGTATTTGTCGATTTTAGCCACGGCGTTTTGGAAATCGGAGTGGCGGCGCATAATCAGCAGCTCCGTCAGCAGGTTGAACGCGTTGCGGATGAAGATGTATTGGTCGCCATCCACCTCCTGTGGCAGCCTATCCACGGGGGAGAACCAGCGGATACCCTCTGCAGTCTTTGCCGGAAAAATCTTGAACACCTCCCCCTCGATGATGGAGCGCATAATCTGGAAGCGCTCGTCGCTGCTCTGCAACGCCGCTATCTCGCTATCTCCGGATGCCTGTTGGAGCGCCTCTGTCAGCTTATATCTGTTGTCGTCGGTGATGAAATCATTATATGAGGCGTAGTTGCCGGTGATACCCAGGATATGCCTCACTTTGGCATCCTTAACCTTGATAATCTTACGTTCGCCCCAGTCGCTGCTGTTGATATACATATCCACCAGCGCCTGAGTAGGCGTCATCCCTTGCACCGTGGCGCTACCATGTATCTTGGTCATCAGCGACCACGACAGCGACTCTATCGGCATTAGGCGACCATTGTTCTCCACCAGCAGAGAACTCAACGCATCGGCGTCGTCACGTTCTATTATCTGTGCCGACATGGAGGTGTTGCCCCATAGCATGAGGATGAGGATGGCGGAGAGGCGTGCCAACCGTTTGCGGATATTGTTGAACTCCCCCTTGCGCCATGCCAGCATCATTACTGCGGCGATGAAGAAGAGTATGAACCCGGCATACGCCACGCGGCTACCCTCGTCGTAGGAGACGCTCAGCGTCACCTTACCCTTCTCCACGTCATATTTGTTGAGACAGAAATTGAATCTGTCTATCGTGGCTATCTTGTTCATTGATAGGTCGTAACGCTTGTTGTCGGCTTTCACCGTGGCATGATAGTTCATCGGGAAGGAGCTCCCTGGGTAGTATTCTATGTCGAATTTCTCCAATTGAAGGTCGAAGTTGAGTGCTGCAGAGTGCCCGTTGTCGGTGGTAAAGGTGTTGACCGGCTTATCTGTGGTGAGTGTCACCGTTCCTCTACTAGAAAATAGGTATGTCATACCTGCTCCGATCAGTATCAGTATCAGCGATAGGTGCAGCAGCAGGGTGGGGAGCCTACGCCATAACTTCACGCAGCATAGGTAGATAATGCCCGTCACCGCCAGCAGTCCCCACAGCGCGAAGAATAGCGGAGAACCATAACATTCATTGAGCACGTAGTCCGTGCCAGCATATTTCTCCACTATCGTGAAGATGGCTAGCAACAGTATGATAATCACCATGATAGCAATGGAAAACTTGCCGGTGAATCGCAGTCCAATTCTCTTTTTCATCATCATTAACGTTTTATGATTGCAAAGGTATTCTTAGTTTTATTTAAGCAAAATACCAACAAGTAGGTAATTTCGAGGGGTAAATGCTAATTTTAATCATATGTAGGTATGGAGGTTGTTAAATTTACCTAATTGTGGTGATTTATAGTCCGTGAATAAGGCAGTAATTTTGCATCGCTGTTAGTGAGCAGCGAAAACGCGGAAAATAAATTAAAAAATATATGAAGCATAAATTACTGTTATCCTTGGGGTTAATGACGGCGACGTCAATGGCATACGCCACCGAGACTACCTCAGAAATTCAGTCACAAGTTGACGGCACCATATCAGAGCAGCAGGTTCCCGCTGAAACCACTGCCTACAAGCCAAAGAAGAATATCAACGCTATCCTCGATAGATTGACACTAGGCGGTTATGGTGAAGCTACTTACAATTACAACTTCTATAGCGATAATTTCAACCGCTATTCCAAACATGAGCAATACA
>CAZLJS010000066.1:4491-8527 GCA_964559895.1 uncultured Sangeribacter sp. | reverse complement strand
ACTACTGGTTTGTGGGAGTATCGGTGGATTACAACGTCTCCTCACTCTTCAAGACACCTAAATCGGTGCAGAAAAACCGCCTGGAGCTGGAGGAACTCAACAGTAGCCGCGAAGCCGTCACAGAGCACCTCGACCGCCTCATCGACGACACTTATACGCAATACACTCAGGCGTTTAAGATGCTCGAAACCGAGGAGAAGAACGTGCAACTAGCCACCGAGAACTACTCTATCGTGGAGAACCGCTACAATAATCAGCTGGCACTGCTCACCGATATGCTCGACGCCTCCACAGCCAAGCTCGACGCCGAAGTGAGACTCGTCAACGCCCGCGTAAACATCATCTACTATTATTATCTATTAAAACAGAACTCAGGAACATTATTATGAAACAGAAAACACGCAGAATGCTGCAAAATATAGGGGTCTTGGCGCTCATCGCCCTTGGCCTCGCTTGGGTGGGCTATCGCTTCATGGGCTTCACCTCATCTACTTACACCGACAACGCCCGCACACAATGCCAGATGGTGCCCGTCATCAGCCGTATCCAGGGATTTATCAAGGAGATACGCTACGACGACTACACACAGATCCACAAGGGCGACACACTCGTCATCATCGAGGATGCGGAGTTCCGCCTACGCTTAGCTCAAGCGCAAGCCGACCTGCAAAACGTCAACTCAGGCAAGGATGTGGTCTCCAGCTCCATCAATACCATCAACAACAACCTCACCGTCTCCGATGCCTCGTTGCAAGAGGTGGAAGCACTGCTCAACAACGCCCAACGCGACTATGAGCGCTATAAATCGCTATTGGCACAAGAGGCAGTGACACAACAGCAATACGACGCCGTAGCCACCAATTACGAGGCTCTAAAAGCTAAATATGAGACACTGGTACGCCAGAAACGCACCACAGCCCTCACCGCCTCGGAGCAGACACATCGCCTAGGACAGAGCAACGCAGGGATAGAGGCTGCCAAGGCCGCCATAGACCTCGCCAAGCTCAACCTATCCTACACCGTCATCACAGCCCCCTGCGACGGTTATACCTCCAAGAAAACGCTCGAGGTAGGACAGCTCGTGCAACCCGGCCAGTCACTGCTAACCATCGTTAACGAGAGCGACATTTGGGTAGTGGCCAATTACCGCGAGACCCAAACCGCCAACATGGTCATCGGCGACAGCGTCAGCATAGAGGTCGATGCCATACCCGGCACTAAATTCAAAGGCACCATCGAGGCTATCTCCAAGGCTACAGGCGCACAGTACTCCGTCATACCGCAAGACAACGCCACCGGCAACTTCGTCAAGGTGGAGCAACGCGTCCCCGTGAAGATACGTTTCACCAAAGATAACGACAAGCAACAGATGGCACGCCTGCGCGTTGGCCTCAATGTAGAATGTAAAGTATTGAAATAATGGCTTTTCCAAAGATGCCGCCGGTGAACTATATCCGGCAGCTGCGAATGTTTGAGGACTATGTGCCCCACAGACTGCGCTTTTGGAGCATCGTGATGATAGCCATCTTCTACCAGTTCGCAGCAGGTATATATCTCGCCTCGTTGACACAAATGGTAGGCGAACTATCCTTCATCGACGAGGATGTCAACATGGGTGGATACTGCACCCTCATCGGGCTGAATATCATCTTTCCGATGCTGTTTCGCTGGAAATTCGGCCTTTTCACCCGACAGATGTTCTTCGTATCCAGCATTGCGATAATATGCTGCAGCGTCGCCGCTATGTTTGTCACCAACCATGTGGTATTCTGGGTGATATGCCTCTTTGCAGGATACTTCAAAATGATGGGTATGTTCTGCTGTATGAGCAACATACAGCTCAACTTCACCCCTACCCGCAGTTTCGCCGTCTTCCTCCCCATCATCTATATCATAGTGTGCGGCTCCATACAGCTCTCAGGACTTGTCACCGCCTACGTCACATACTATTTCAACTGGAGGATGATGAACCTGGTAGTGCTGGTGATGATGATCATCATCGACATTATCGTCTATTTCTTCATGAAACATGACCACCGCTCCGGTCCTCCGATACCGCTCAAAGGTATCGACTGGATAGGACAGATACTCTGGACCCTGGCATGCTGCGTTGGCGCATGGATATTCACTTACGGCGAACACTACGACTGGTGGGACAGCCAAGAGATATGCACAGCGTCGTTTATCTTCATCCTGCTGCTCACTATCACCATCGTCTATTCCTACTATAAGAAGGAGCCATACATCGCGCTACGGGCCTTCGGTTACGCCGAGACATACCAGACGCTGCTGCTCCTTTTCGCCATGACCATCATTAGCGGAGCCATACATATCCTACAGCCAATCTTCGTAGGCTCTGTGCTGAACTACGACCCGCTGAATATCATCTCGCTCAACTACCCCGAACTGGCAGGGATAATCATGGGCTCCATACTCGTTTACTTCGCACTGTCGCGCTGGAAATGGGGCGTGAAGCGCTCACTATTCCTCACATTCTTCTTCGCCGCCTATTACCTCGTGTCGATGTTCTACCTCTGCTATACCGACACCGACAAGGAGACGCTCTACCTCGCCATCTTCGCCTTTGGCGTGGCTGAAGTGATGATGGAGACGCTCGCCACCTATTACCTGTCGCAGACGATACCCTTCCAGCATTTCTTCATGAACATCACCATCATGGGGTTTGTGCGTTGTGGCATGGGAAGCGCCGCCGGTGCCGCCATTGTGCATCGCCTGTTCAACTGGAGTATGCAGAAGAACTTCTCCATAGTGTCGGAGAGCTTCACAGACGCGTTCCCCTTCGACGCAATGAGCAACATCAGCCTGCAAAGCATCCTCTTGGCGCTCAAGGAGTGCTATGGCATAGTAGCGACAATCGCCGTGGTAGCGCTGATAATCATCCTGATGTCCAACTACGAGCTGAAGATCAAGCGGTTCCTGCCAAAGATTATCTCCGTCCGCTACTGGATGGTGAGACCCAAGCTCAAGGACCCCACATTGCAATAGAGAGACGCATAACCGGAGAGCACCGTCTTAGGAATCACAATGGGTGTAGGGACGCTCCTTGGAGCGTACGCTATACAGCAACCACGCTATCCTAGACTCCGGAAAGCGGACGCTCCAAGGAGCGTCCCTACAGCGTTTGCGCCTCCGCCAAAAAGATGAGGGCGCAAGCCCGAAGGTGTCTGTCGGTAGCCCTATGTCAGAAAGCAAGCTAAAGGCAGCCGACAAAAAAGAAAGGATGCCGCGATATTGCGTCGCGGCACCCTTTTCTATTTAGTGTCTATATAAGCGGATTATTTCTCTGCTTCAGGATCTACACCCCAAGTCTGCTGTGCAAGACGTTTGTAGTTGTTGTAACGCCATTTAGCATTGTCTTGAGCGGCTGCGAAGAGCTCCTCAGCCTCTGTAGGATACTGCTTCATCACTGATGCATAGCGTACCTCACCCTTCAAGAAGTCAGCAAATTTATCCCACTGGGGCTCTTTGCTATCCAAGGTGAAGGGGTTCTCACCCTTAGCCTCGTTGTCGGGGTTGAAACGCCACAAGTGCCAGTAACCACACTCTACGGCACGGCGCTCCTCCTCTTGTGAGTGGCCCATACCGATCTTAAGACCGTGGTTGATACATGGTGCGTAAGCGATGATCAATGAAGGACCGTCGTAAGCCTCTGCCTCGCGGATTGCTTTGAGGGTCTGTGCATTGTCTGCGCCCATAGCAATCTGTGCTACATATACATAGCCATAAGTAGAAGCCATCAGACCGAGGTCTTTCTTGCGGATACGTTTACCGGAAGCGGCGAACTTAGCGATAGCGCCAAGCGGTGTAGCCTTGGATGCTTGACCACCGGTGTTGGAATATACCTCAGTATCGAGTACGAGGATGTTGACATTCTTACCGGAAGCCAATACGTGGTCGAGACCACCGAAGCCGATATCGTAGCTAGCGCCGTCACCACCGATGATCCAGTGGCTGCGTTTAGTCAAGTAGGGAGCGAGCTCAAGCATCTCTTTGCACTCTGAGCAGCCCTTCTCAG
>CAZLJS010000066.1:0-4391 GCA_964559895.1 uncultured Sangeribacter sp. | reverse complement strand
GTCAAGTAGGGAGCGAGCTCAAGCATCTCTTTGCACTCTGAGCAGCCCTTCTCAGCGCCCTCTTTTGCCATAGCGATGATCTTGTCGCCGGTAGTGCGTGAGAGCTCTGCATCCTCACGAGCGTCGAGCCATGCTTGTGCCATCTCGCGGCGCTCTGCAGGTGCGTTCTCGCAAGCTGCTACGGCGGAGAGACGCTCTACAAGGCGTGAACGCATCTTGTCGTATGCCAAGGTCATACCCATACCAAACTCGCAGAAGTCCTCAAACAGAGAGTTAGCCCATGCAGGACCGTGGCCCTCTTCGTTGGTGCAGTAAGGTGTGGAGGGGATAGAACCGGAATAGATTGATGAACAGCCGGTAGCGTTGGCTACGATCTGGCGGTCACCAAAGAGTTGTGAAATCAATTTTACGTAAGGTGTCTCACCGCAACCGGAGCAAGCGCCTGAGAACTCAAACATAGGAGTAGCGAACTGGCTGTTCTTAACGTTGGACTTGATGTCAACCAAGCTCTGTTTAGTCTTAACAGACTCAGAAACGTATTTCCAGTTCTCAGCCTCAGCCTCTTGACCCTCGAAGGGTTTCATGGCGAGTGCTTTCACGCCCTTCTTGCCGGGGCATACGTCAACGCAGTTGCCGCAACCAAGGCAGTCGAGCACATCTACTTGCTGTACGAACTTCATACCGGCGAATGGCTTGCCGATAGCGTCGATAGCGTGGTCTGCGCCAAACGGTGCTTTCTCCATCTCCTCTGCGTCGAGAAGGAACGGACGGATAGCTGCGTGAGGACAAACGTATGCACACTTGTTGCATTGGATACAGTTGTCGGGCAACCACTCGGGAACGAATGCTGCCACACCACGTTTCTCATATTTAGCAGTGCCTTGGGGCCATGTGCCATCTACGCTGTCAACGAATGAGCTGACGGGTAGAAGGTTGCCATCCTGACGGTTGATAGGTATTACCACGTCACCGATGAACTCGGGAACCTCGGGCATAGGAAGCTCCTCTGCGGGTAGCTCTGCCCACGCGGGATCTACTGCCAATTGGTGATACTCGTTACCGCGGTCAACAGCTTGGTAGTTCATATCTACGATGTTCTGACCCTTCTTAGCGTAGGATTTAACGATGAATTTCTTCATCTGCTCTACTGCCAAATCTACGGGGATAACCTCGGTGATACGGAAGAACGCTGACTGAAGGATGGTGTTGGTGCGGTTACCAAGGCCAATCTCTTGAGCGATCTTAGTAGCGTTGATATAGTAAAGAGTGATATTGTTCTCTGCCAAGTAGCGTTTCACCTTGTTGGGCAAGTTCTTAGCGAGCTCCTCTCGTTCCCAGATGGTGTTCAAAAGGAAAGTACCGCCGGGCTGCAAACCACGAGTAACGTCGTACATGTGGAGATAAGCCTGTACGTGGCAAGCTACGAAGTTGGGGGTATTTACAAGGTAAGTGCTGCGGATAGGCTCGTCGCCGAAACGCAAGTGTGAGCAGGTGAAACCACCTGATTTCTTGGAGTCGTAAGCGAAGTAAGCTTGGCAGTATTTGTTGGTGTTGTCACCGATAATTTTCACTGAGTTCTTGTTGGCACCTACAGTACCGTCAGCGCCGAGGCCGTAGAATTTAGCGGCGAAGATGCTCTTGCCACCTACAGCGATTTCGGGCAATACGGGGAGTGATGTGAAGGTCACGTCATCTACGATGCCGATAGTGAAGTCATTCTTAGGCTCTGCGAGGGCAAGGTTCTCATACACTGCCAAGATTTGAGCAGGTGTGGTGTCTTTGGAACCGAGGCCGTAGCGACCACCGATAATCTCGGGGGCGTTCTCTTTGCCATAGAATGCCTCTTTAACGTCGAGGTAGAGGGGATTGCCGTTAGCACCGGGCTCTTTTGTGCGGTCGAGAACTGCGATACGTTTTGCAGTAGCGGGAACAGCGGCGAGCAAGTGGCGTACGGAGAAGGGGCGATACAAGTGAACGCTTACCAAACCGACTTTCTCACCTTTGGCAGCGAGGTAGTCGATAGTCTCGCGGATAGCCTCTGTGACGGAGCCCATAGCGATGATTACTCTATCTGCGTCGGCAGCACCATAGTAGTCAAATAGGTTGTAGGTGCGGCCTGTGATTTTGGAGATCTCTTTCATATATTCCTCCACGATAGCGGGCACTGCTTCATAGTATTTGTTGCAAGCCTCACGGTGCTGGAAGAATGTCTCAGGGTTCTCTGCCATACCACGAGCTACGGGAGCGTCGGGGTTCAAGGCACGTTGACGGAACTCTGACAATGCTTTCTGGTCGATAAGGGGAGCCAAGTCATCTTCTGAGAGTGCTTCGATTTTCTGAATCTCGTGTGAGGTGCGGAAACCGTCGAAGAAGTTCACGAAGGGCACGCGGCTCTTGATGGTGGAGAGGTGTGCTACACCTGCCAAGTCCATAACCTCTTGTACAGAACCCTCAGCGAGCATAGCGAAACCGGTCTGGCGAGTTGCCATCACGTCTTGGTGGTCACCAAAGATACATAGTGAATGTGAAGCTAGTGTACGCGCTGATACATGGAATACACAGGGGAGCAACTCACCTGCGATCTTATACATATTTGGAATCATCAACAGCAAACCTTGTGATGCTGTATATGTGGTGGTAAGGGCACCTGCCTGTAATGAACCGTGTACCGCTCCGGCTGCTCCGGCTTCACTCTGCATCTCCTGCACGAGCACTCTTTCGCCAAAGATGTTTTTTCTTCCGGCTGCGGACCAATCATCTACATACTCCGCCATGGTGGACGACGGGGTGATAGGATAAATGGCGGCAACATCAGTAAACATATAACTGATGTGGGCGGCAGCTTGGTTACCGTCGCACGTCAGAAATTTCTTTTCTTTACTCATATAGACCTTTGTAATTTAATGGTTTACTTATATTTGTTTTTACTTGTAGAGCTTTCTTTTGTCGGTTAATGCCGGCAAATTTTAAAGTGCAAAATTACTAAATTTTGTAAAACCTACCAAATTCAGCGGCATTTTCCTTGCGTCGTAGCGGTATTAAATCACCAACGTGACTTTGCGTTTAACGCCTTTAATCTTCTGTGTAGCCATAAATGCCACGCGCGCTTTCACATCCTCGTTGCGCACTGCCACCAGGGCGTAGTGGTCGCGCAACGCTATCTTTCCTATCTGGTCGGCGCTCCACCCTCCTTGGTTGACGAGGAAGCCCACTATGTCGCCGCGCGACAGCTTCTCCTTCTTACCCGCTGAGAAATAGATAGATACCATATCCGACTGGAGTATCCTATCCTGCTCAGGCATAGGGTGATACTCGGCATCTACCTCCACAAACTCCTTGACGTCCTCCCCGGGAGCTATGAGCAGATACACGTCGCCAAGGCCATCCACACGTGCGGTGCGGCCATTGCGGTGCACATACGCGTCGGCGGTGAGTGGCTGGTGGTAATGGATGATGCTCTTCACCTCCTCGATGTCCAGTCCACGTGCCGCCAAATCGGTAGCAACCAAGATAGGACGGGTGCCATTATTAAAGAGGGTGAGGGCTTTCTCGCGGTCATGCTGGTCAAGCGCTCCGTGGTATAGTCCGGCATTGATGCCGATGCGGTGGAGACTCTGCGCCACACGCTCCGCACTCTCGCGATAGTTGACAAATATCAATGTCTTCTCGTCGCCATGCTTCACCACTGAGAGTAGTAACTGCTTGAGTGTGTTGAGCTTATCCTTCTCATCACTATCCACACGATAGACTCTCATACGACTCTTAAGCTCCTTATTAGCAGCCAGATAGGAGAAACGCCGCAGATTATTGGTCTTCACATAGTCGGGTATCTCCGCCATATCCGTAGCGGAGGTAAGGAAGATGCGGCTAAGGTTCTTCATGCGCCCCATCAGCTTTATCATCTCCTTCTCAAAGCCGAGCTCCAAGGACTTGTCAAACTCATCCAAGACCACCATCCTTACGGGCAACAACATCAGGTTGCCGCGCTGTGAGTGGTCCAAGAGGCGTCCGGGAGTGGCTACCACGATATCCGGCGTGGTGGCAAGCGATTTCTTCTCATCCTCCACGCTATGGCCGCCATAGAGGGGCGTAACCTTATAGCCTGGTGTCAGCGTGCGAACTATCTCGAAGATTTGCATCACCAACTCTCGCGTAGGGGCGATGATCACCGCTTGTATTCTTTCTGTAGGTTCCTTCAGCAATTTCAGCACCGGCAGGGTGAACGCCAACGTCTTACCCGACCCCGTTGGCGACAGCAATAGTATGTCGCCGGGCGTGGATGCCGTGGCCATAATCTCTTTCTGCATCGGGTTCAGCTCCGCGATGCCCAACCTGTCTCTTACTAAAGGGAGAAACTGTTTCTCTTTCATATTATCTATTTTTGACTAAGG
>CAZLJS010000065.1:0-8556 GCA_964559895.1 uncultured Sangeribacter sp. | reverse complement strand
ATTGGCTTACGTGGAGGATAAAGACGGCTTCGAGATGCCGGTGCTCCTCAAAGAGCTCGTGGTGGTGCTCCCCGCAGGTAGCGAGAAGAGCAGCTACGGCCCCTCATTGATGTTTGACCAAGAGGCGTATGACCGCGGTCGTCGCAATGAGCCGGAGCCTAAGCTGAGCAAGGAGATAGCCGCGCCCGGAGCCAAACAGGAGACGAAGGTCGAGAAACCGAAGCCCGCTCCCGTGGTGGAGACTGAGCATGGCGACAGCCTCAACCTGGTGCTTGCCTTCGAGCCCTCTGACTACCGCCGCCTCGACAAGAGCAGCTTCAACGCCGTGCTTGTCAACGATTCCAACTATACGTTGGCGTTCACCTACCTCACCCGCAGCGAGACGCAACGCGGTTGGGAGGTGGCTTACACCGGCACCGTGGAGCCCAATGAGCTTATCGACCTCGCCACTTATACCCTCGAGCAGCTGCCTACGATAGAGAAAGTGGCGGTGCAATACATCGCCTTCAAGACCAACCACCCCTTTGAGATGAAGTCTCCTGGTAGCGTGGCGCGTCGCCTCGACCTATCCAAGTTCTACAAGGCCCATTGCTTCCGCCCCGGGCTATATTTCAGCACTCCGGTGCTGGAGGTGCCGTTGGTGACCGACGATGAGCCGGTGAAGCTCCTTCACCTCACACCGCAGCCCAAGAGCGCCGACTATGAGGCCTCCGTCACCGACAAAGCGTTGTCGTCGCAGCTCGCCGGCAAATGGAAGGTGGAGTCGCGTGGTGGCAAGAAACAGCACCGCGCCGAGAAGGACTCTGTGGAGCAGATGGCTAAGAACCCGCATAAGCTGTTGCCCCTGATAGAGGTCGATCTGCATATCGGTGAGCTCACTGACACCACTGCGGGTATGTCCAACACCGACATGATGACCCTCCAGCTCGACACCGTGCGCAAGACCATGCAGAGCCATAGCAAGCGCATCGGCCAGAAGATAGTATTCATCCATGGCAAAGGGGATGGGGTGCTGCGCAAGGCGGTGCTCGACCTGCTACGCAAGAGCTATCCCAAGGCAGAGCTGCAAGACGCCTCCTTCGCCGAATATGGCTTCGGCGCTACGTTGGTAACCATTCACTAGCAGAGTCTCACACAACGCAAATACAACACAAACAATGGCATACACAGACATTTGGTGGACCGCGCCAACAGAAGCGGACAATGGCAACCTTATCATCGTCACCGGACGCGATAAAATCGACGATTTCATCACCTCCGGCAAGTATATCTACCGCATAGAAGTGAGGTGGGTATATGAGGGTGGCAATATGCCCGACACACAGACCTCCATGCTCATGGAGGAGGCTACCGAGGCTATGAAAGCGACCTTCAAGAAGGACCGCGCGGCAGTCCTCACCGGCATCTACACCGGCGATGGAGAACGCGACTGGGTCTTCTACACCAAAAGCCTGAATATCTTCAACGGCGCCTTTAACCGCGCCCTGAGCGAGCTCCCGCAGCTCCCTATCACCATCGAGGCCTTCAGCGACCCCGACTGGGAGGAATACCGCGAGATGCGCGAGCATAGCTATATCCCCGACCAAGACTGATACTCCTCCGGCCTTGTGCCGTCGCTCTCATCCTTAAAATCCGAATTATTCTAACACATTATTTTATACATTATGAGAAGTATTAACCTTATTGCGCTGCTGACAGTGATACTGTCTGCTTTAGGTATGCAAGCGCAAGTAGTAACCACCACCCCGGCGGTACTCCAGGAAAGCTCTTCCAACGTGGTAATCTATTACCATGCCGACCAGGGAAGCAAAGGGCTGATCAACCAGTCAGCATCAGACCCCATCTACGCCCACACCGGCGTGATAACAAACCTCTCCACCTCCAACTCCGACTGGAAACATGCTTCCACTTGGAGCAAAAATGAGGATAAATACAAAATGACCTACGTGAGCGCCAACCTCTGGAAACTCGAGATCGGCGATATCCGCACGTTCTACAATGTCACCAATGCTTCTGAGACCGTTAAGCAATTAGCGTTCGTGTTCCGCAACTCCGACGGCACCAAAGAGGGCAAGACCACTTCGGGCGGCGATATCTTCGTGGATGTCATGGAGACCGGTTTGCAGGTGAAACTTAGCGCCGACATCGACGGTTTCCTCGTGCAGGAGAACCACAAGAACGTAGCGTTCACCGTCTCCTCCACACAGGCTGCCAACCTCTCACTGAAGGTCAACGGCACCACCGTGGCGTCGCAGAACAGCGCCTCCTCGCTGGCTTACACCTACAACTTCACTACCACCGGCACTTACACCATCACTGCCGAGGCTTCTCTCAACGGCACTACCGCCACCGACGAGATGACCCTCACTTACCCCAAAGCATCTGAGGCTCGCCAATACCCGGGCGGCACTCCCAAGATGGGTTGTGTCAAGAATAGCGACGGCTCCGTCACTTTCTGTATCGCCGCACCCGGCAAAAGCTCCGCGATACTCGTTGGCTCGTGGGACGACTATAAGGTGCTCGACTCCAACACTATGTACTACCAAGACTACAACGGCAACCGCTATTTCTGGCTCACCGTTTCAGGTCTTAGCAATACCGAGCAATACCCCTACTACTTCCTCATCGACGGCACCGGCGTGGGCGACCCCTACGCACGCCTCATCCTTGACCCTTACAGCGACAAATACCTCTCCTCGACTGCGTTCCCCGATTTGATTGACTATCCCACAGCTAAAATCGGTAGCAGCAGCATCCCATTGGCTGTATATCAAGGCAATATCAACGACTACGACTGGAAGGTGAAGAACTTCAAAGGCGTGGATAAGTCGCAGCTCATCATCTATGAGCTCCTCGTGCGCGACTTCACCGGCACCGAGGGCCAGAGCAACGGCGAAGGCACCATCCGCGGCGCCATCGACAAGCTCGACTATCTCCAGGATATGCACATCAACGCCATCGAGCTCCTCCCCATCACCGAGTTCAACGGCAACAACTCTTGGGGCTACAACCCCAACTTCTACTTCGCTCCCGATAAAGCCTACGGTACCCCCGACGACTATAAGGCATTCATCGACGAATGTCACAGCCGCGGCATCGCCGTCATCCTCGATATGGTGTTCAACCAATCCGACGGCTTGCACCCCTGGTATCAGCTCTATCCCATAGCCTCCAACCCCTTCTACAACGCTACCGCACCCCACGCCTACAGCGTGCTCAACGACTGGAAACAGGACAACGAGTTGGTACAACAGCAATTCAAAGACTGCTTGAAATACTGGCTCTCTGAGTATAAAGTTGACGGCTTCCGTTTCGACTTGGTGAAAGGTCTTGGCGACAATGCCTCCTATCCCAACAGTGGCGACAGCGGCACTGCTCAATACAACGCTACCCGCGTGGCTCGCATGAAAGCCCTCCACGCCGCTATGAAAGAGGTCAACGAGGATGCTTACTTCATCAACGAGAACCTCGCCGGTGCTCAAGAGGAGAACGAGATGGCCAACGATGGTGAGCTCAACTGGGCTAACATCAACACCGAGGGTGGCCAATATGCTATGGGCTATTCCTCCAACTCCAACCTTGGCCGCTTCTACGCTAACTACGACAGCTCACGCAACTGGGGCTCCACCGTTTCCTACCTCGAGTCTCACGATGAGGAGCGCCTCGCTTACAAGCAGAACCAATACGGTGCTTCCGGCGTGAAAGGTAGCATGGTGCCCTCTATGAGCCGCCTCGGTTCCGCTATGGCGCAGATGATTCTCGCCCCGGGCGCTCACATGATCTGGCAATTCTCTGAGCTCGGAAACTTCGAGTCAACCAAGTCTGAGGATGGCAACAACAATACCGATCCTAAGAAGGTCAACTGGAACCTCTTCAAGAACGCCAACCGCAAAGGCCTTTACAACACTATCTGCGCACTCAACGCTATCCGCAAGTTGAACCCCGATCTCTTTGAGCAGACCGCCTCTTTCTCCTCTCAATGCGCTGAAGGCAACTGGGAGACAGGCCGCTTCATGTACCTCTCCACCGCTACTAAAGAGCTGATCGTGGTCATCAACCCCAACATCAACTCCGAGAAGACCTTCTCCACCACCTTTAAGTCACACAACAACAGCGACTACCAGATCCTTACTTGCACCTACAACACCGAGCCTACCTTCGATGCGGTCAACAGCAAGGTGACAGTGCCCGCCAACTCCTTCGTGGTCATTGCCAACAATAACGTCTCTGAGGTTAAGACAGTGATGAGCGACCGTCTCGACAGCGACGCCACCGTCTATGGCGCGCAGGGCCGCATCGTGGTAGAGGGCAGTTACGACAGCATCGCTATCTACAACATCGCCGGTGAACGCTTCAACACCCTCACCCTCCCTGCCGGCATCTATATCGCCGTAGTGGATGGCACTCCCCACAAGGTCATCGTCAAATAGCAGATACCCTATCCCTATATACCAGCCCTCGGAGCTTCCCGCCCCGAGGGCTTTCTGTTTATTACCCCTTGCGGAGGCCTTTAGCCCCTACTCAGCCCAGCCAGTGCGAAGCCCTTTATCCCTTGTAAGGCCCCAGCCCTTGCAGTGCTCTTAGCTTTAGCTAATCCCCCAGCCCGTGCGGAGATGTTCTGTTCAAAAGGTCTTCCTTTTGCTAAATCATAAAAAATACTAATGATTTGCCATTTTGCTATGTTTTTACTACTTTTGCACCCCTTATGCTTATATAAGGCACTCAATTGTAAATTTATATAGCTAGGTTTCTCCTTTTGATTGCTTTGGTGAACCTGCACAAGTGATAATTAGATTAAAATGAAAGTTCTAAAATTCGGAGGCACATCCGTTGGTTCGGCACAGAGAATGAAGGATGTGGCTAAATTAATCACCGACGGCGAGAAGAAGATAGTGGTCCTCTCTGCCATGTCGGGCACTACCAACACCCTCGTCGAGATAGCGCAATATCTCCACAATAAGAACCCCGAAGGGGCCAACGAGATCATCAACTCCCTGGAGGCTAAATACCGTCGCCATGTCGATGAGCTATTTGCCACTGAGGAGTACCGCAACGAGACCCTCGACCTGATAAAATCACGCATTAATTTCCTCCGTTCGTTCACCAAAGGCCTTTTCACCCGTTTTGATGAGAAAGCGGTGTTGGCACAGGGGGAGATCCTCTCCACCAACATGGTGACTAATTATCTCTTGGAATGTGGCGTCAACGTGGTGCTTATCCCTGCGCTGGAGTATATGCGCATCGGCAAGAACGGGGAGCCCGACACCGACTATATCAAGGAGAAATTGGCGGCACAGCTGCACACCCTCCCCGAGGCGGAGATATACATCACCCAGGGCTTTATCTGCCGCAACGCCTTTGGCGAGGTGGATAACCTGCAACGCGGTGGCAGCGACTACACCGCCTCGCTTATCGGTGCCGCCATCGACGCCGAGGAGATACAGATATGGACCGACATTGACGGTATGCACGACAACGATCCCCGCGTGGTAGATCACACCTCGCCGGTGCGCCATCTCCATTTCGAGGAGGCTGCGGAGTTGGCATATTTCGGTGCTAAAATCCTCCATCCCACCTGCATACAGCCTGCCAAGTTCGCCAATATCCCTGTGCGTCTGCTCAACACCATGCAGCCCGACGCCCCGGGCACCATCATCTCCAACTCCATCGAGCACCAGGGCATTAAGGCGGTAGCTGCCAAGGACAACATCACCGCCATCAAAATCATGTCGAGCCGTATGCTCCTAGCCTACGGCTTCCTGCGCAAGGTGTTTGAGATCTTTGAGAGCTACCACACCTCCATCGACATGATTTGCACCTCAGAGGTGGGCGTCTCCGTCTCCATCGACAACACCCGCCACCTCGACGACATCGTGGCTGACCTGAAGAAATACGGCATCGTGACCGTGGATCACGACATGTGCATCGTCTGCGTGGTCGGCGACCTCGACTGGTCCAACGTGGGCTATGAGGCGCAAGCCCTCGATGCCATGCGTGAGATTCCCGTGCGCATGATCTCCTTTGGCGGTAGCGACCACAACATCTCCTTCCTCGTCAAGAGTTCCGACAAACAGCGCGCGCTGCAATCGCTCAGCGACCACCTCTTCAACAATAAATAATCCCGCGACATGAAAGGTACATTCCCCATAGATAAGTTTCAAGCCCTTGAGACACCCTTCTATTACTACGATACAGACCTGCTGCGCCGCACCCTCGACGTCATTCGTCACCAGACGGAGCGCTATGGCAACTATATGGTGCACTACGCCGTGAAGTCCAACGCCAACGCTAAGCTGCTGCCCATCATCCGCGAATACGGCCTTGGTGCCGACTGCGTGAGCGGTGGCGAGATACGTGCCGCGCTCAAAGCGGGCATTCCCGCCGATAAGATTGTCTATGCCGGAGTGGGCAAGACCGACAAGGAGATTCTCCTCGGCTTGGAGCACGACATCTTCTGCTTCAACGTGGAGTCGATACCCGAGCTGGAGGTCATCAACGAGCTGGCGGCACGTGTGGGTAAAGTGGCGCGCATCGCCCTGCGCATCAACCCCAACGTGGGCGCACACACTCACGCCAACATCACCACCGGTAAGGCGGAGAACAAGTTCGGCATCAACATGGAGGATATGGACACGGTGATAGAGATGGCGCAAGGGATGCAGAATATCGAGTTCCTCGGCCTTCACTTCCACATCGGCTCGCAGATCCTCGACATGGGGGACTTCATCGCCCTTTGCAACCGCGTCAACGAGCTGCAGCACCACCTCATAAGCCAAAATATCCTGGTGCGCCACATCAACGTCGGTGGCGGCCTGGGCATCGACTATGCGCACCCCAACCGCAACCCGATACCCGACTTCGAGGAGTATTTCGCCACCTATCACAAGCATCTGGAGCTATATGAGGGGCAGACGCTCCATTTCGAGCTGGGCAGGGCGGTGACGGGCCAGTGCGGGTCGCTCATCAGCCGCGTGGTTTACGTCAAGCAGGGTGCCAACAAGCAGTTTGCCATCCTCGACGCGGGCATGACCGACCTAATCCGTCCGGCGCTCTATCAGGCGTCACACAAGATAGAGAACATCAGCTCCGACGCCCCCGTGGAGACCTACGACGTGGTGGGCCCCATCTGCGAGTCCTCCGACGTGTTTGGCAAGGCGATAGACCTCAACGGTGTCAAGCGTGGCGACCTGTTCGCACTGCGCAGTGCCGGAGCCTATGGCGAAATCATGGCATCGGGCTACAACTGCCGTCCTCTCCCCGCCGCCTATACCTCCGACGAGCTTTAACCCGGCTTCAATGCAACTTTAGATATATTAAATGGTAGAAAAAAGGGAGCGCCCCGCTGTGGAGCGCTCCCTTTTTGCGAAAAAAAACTAAATTTCTTGCCACTTTTGGCTTGTGGCTCAGCGGTTTTAGCTAAATTTGTGGTGACTCATAAGGCATAGCCATGAAGACTTTCAATTACAGACCTGTGGTGCCGCATAGCTGTCGCCGTGCGCCATGGCACGACTACCGCAGCCGCTGCATTTATATGATCACGATGAACCGCGCCAAAGGCGTCCCCTGTTTCTCATACCTCTGCGGCACGCTCGGCAGCCACAGCAACCGCCCCCACACCAGCCTTTCCCCACTCGGAGAGGTCATCGCCTCCTGCATCTCGGCACTCAAGGAGCGCTACCCCTTCGTGCGCATCCTCCGCAGAGTAATCATGCCCGAGCATATCCATTTTGTACTGTTCGTAACAGAGGATAGCGACGTGCACCTCGGCGATATCGTCTGGCATCTCAAGGTGGAGAGCCTCAAGGCCGCCATTGCCCGGAAGGTGACGCCCGAGCTACCTGCCATCTTCGAGGAGCTATATCACGACCGCATCCTGATTAAGAAGGGGCAGCTGCAGCGCCTCCTCGGGTATGTCAGCGATAACCCGCGGCGCCGCATGGAGCGTATGCTCCGCCCCGGGTTTCATCATCGCCGCCTTGTCAGCGACGAGGAGGGACGCACTTATGAGGCGTATGGCAATATCCACCTGCTGGAGGACCCCGACATAGAGGCGGTGCGCGTGAGTCGAAGCTTCAGCGAGGAGGAGCTGCGGCGCCGTAAGCGCCTATGGCTGCATACCATAGAGAACAGCGGGGTGCTGGCGTCGCCATTTATCTCGGAAGCGGAGAGGCGGGTGCGCGACTGGGCTTACGACAATGGCGGGCGGCTTATCCTGCTCGTTACCAATGGTTTCGGTAAGAACTACGCACCCAAGGAGCCACTGCACACTCTCTGCAGCGAGGGCCGCCTGCTGATAATAGCCCCTACGGAGCACAGCCACCGCCATGTGACGCCCACCCGCGCCGACTGCTTGCGTCTCAATGACTTAGCGGTAGCAGTGGCGGAGCACCGCCTCCAGCCGCTCAATTAAGCCTCGGCTACCGCCTGTTTGCGAAAGGGCAGGGGAAAAGGCAGGGGCGGGGAAGGGCAGGGAAAAGAGCCCTGCTCTTTGCAACAGGCTGGCTAAAGGGCAAAAGAAAGATCTTTTGAACAGAACAGCTCCGCACGAGGAAACCC
>CAZLJS010000064.1:0-8771 GCA_964559895.1 uncultured Sangeribacter sp. | reverse complement strand
ACCATTGTAAGCTAAACGTATGAACAGCCGCATCTTAACGCTCCAAGTAAGTTATACCATACAGGCCTGACTTGTAGGTATTTAGGAATTGGCGGCCCTCTTCAGCGGTGATGACACCTTTCTTCATAGATGCAGACACCCATGTCTCCAGGTTGCGCACCATCTTCTTTGGATTATATTCCACATAGTCAAGCACATCGGCCACGGTTTCGCCGTCGATAACTTGCTCGATGACGTAGCCATCCTTGTTGACACTGATATGTACGGCATTGGTGTCGCCAAAGAGGTTGTGCAAATCACCCAGAATCTCCTGATAAGCGCCTACGAGGAATACTCCTATATAGTACGGCTCACCAGGTTTAAGGGGATGCAATGGTAGTCCGGTAGATGTGCCTTGCGGGGAAACGAAGTGCGCTATTTTGCCATCGCTGTCGCAAGTGATGTCTTGGATGGTGGCTATGCGGGTAGGCTTCTCATCGAGTCGCTGGATGGGCATAATGGGGAACATTTGGTCGATTGCCCATGAATCCGGCAAGGACTGGAAGAGGGAGAAATTGCAGAAATACTTCTCGGGAAGCATACGGCATACCTTCTTCAACTCCTCCGGTGGGTGCTTCATGCTGGAAGTCATGCCAGCCACGTCGCGGGCTACGGACCAGAACAGGCGTTCCACTTTAGCACGTGTGGCGAGGTCTATCAAGCCGAGGCTGAATAGCTCCAGCGCCTCCTCACGTA
Organism: uncultured Sangeribacter sp.; assembly: GCA_964559895.1. GTDB lineage: Bacteria > Bacteroidota > Bacteroidia > Bacteroidales > Muribaculaceae > Lepagella. Next base: position 8,036 of record CAZLJS010000064.1, on the reverse strand, counting down.
TCTGGATAGCGTCGTGCCAGTCCTCAAAGACGCGGGTCTGGTCGATCTTATCCCATATATTGTATAGTTCTACGGCCAACTCATGATCATCGTCGGAGATAACCTCGCCATCGTTCCAGATAGGCAGATGAGTGGTCTCCAATACGTTGATAATCAACACTGAGTGATGAGCCGTAAGTGATCTGCCGCTTTCGGTGATGATATTTGGATGCGGAAGGTTGTTTTTCGTGCAGACATCCACCAACTGAGATACAGAGTCATTGACATACTCCTGGATGGAATAGTTCATGGAGCTCTCGCCCACGCTGGAGCGGGTACCGTCGTAATCTACACCTAATCCGCCACCTATATCCACGAAGTCGATACTGAATCCCATCTTAGTCAGTTGCACGTAGAACTGCATCGCCTCGCGCAATGCGTTTTTGATGCGGCGTATCTTGGTGATTTGGCTACCGATGTGGAAGTGTATCAACTTCAAGCAATCCGACATCTTGTTTTTATTGAGATAATCGAGTGCTTCAAGTAGCTCTGAAGAGTTCAATCCGAACTTGCTGACGTCGCCGCCCGACTCCTCCCATTTGCCAGAACCGGCGCTGGAGAGTTTGATTCTGATACCTATGTTAGGCACCACGTTGAGGCGTTTTGCTATGTCGGCAATCAGCTTCAGTTCGTTGATTTTCTCCACGACGAGGAATACCTTGCGGCCCATCTTCTGGGCAAGCAGAGCTAGCTCCACATACTCCTCATCCTTGTATCCATTGCATATGATTAAGGAGTTGGCGTGTGTATTGACGGCAAGCACGGCGTGTAACTCCGGTTTGGAGCCTGCCTCCAGACCGACGTTGTATTTATTGCCATGGCTCACGATCTCCTCAACAACCTGACGCATCTGATTCACCTTGATAGGATATACGATGAAGTTGGTGCCTTTATATCCATATTCATCGGCAGCTTTGTGGAAACAGTGTGATATTTTCTGGATTCTATTGTCCAGAATATCGGGGAATCGCAGCAATACCGGTGCTGACACATCGCGAAGCTGGAGCTCATCCATCACCTCACGGATATCAACGGGAGCACAGCCTTCACGTGGAGTCACTTGCACGTGTCCCTTCTCATTGATTGAAAAATACTTTAATCCCCAACCGCCTACATTGTAGGTCTCTGCGGAATCTTCAATGCGCCATTTTCTCATTTCTATTACTATTGAGGGTTGTTGATATTTATTATTCTTGTTAGTTGGATCGTCCGATCAGTTCGAAATAATCTACATAAATTTCTGTGACGGTGCGTTTTATCTGAAATTTATCCTCCCACTGACGTGAACGGAGTTTTCCTTCGAGATAAATGCGTGAGCCTTTGCGTATATATCGCTCTGCGAGCTCGCCATGTCTGCCCACCATCACTATATTATGCCACTCAGTACGTTCTACATCGCCATTACGCTCATTTGTCGCCAAAGAGAAGCGAGCCACTGCCATACCCTTCTCAGGATACCGCACTTCAGGATCGCCTCCTACATTCCCTAATAATATTACCTTATTTACTGACATTGTAGTGTAATTTTAATGTTTAAAAAGCGGAAGCCTTGAATGTCAGACCCACACATTCATGCAAGCCAAACATTAGGTTCAAGGCATGGACAGCTTCGCCGGCACCACCTCTCAACCGCGCGTCTATGATGGTATCTATCGCCAACACGTCGGGACGCTCCTTGATGATAGTGACCAGACACTTGTTGGTACCCTCGACCTCTTTCAAATCCATTACCTTTTTAGAGAGGATAGTGAAGTTGTGGTCGTCATAGATATTGTCATACAGCTCTAGGATATCATCAAGAGAGAGTGAGCACTGTAGTTTGCATCTCAGTCTCAGACACCTATTGTTGCCGATCTCTTTCAAGCTGTAGGTGATGGGATGGTTAAAGCTTTGCTGCGCTTTAGACAGAACGTATTTTGCTACATTGCAAGCGCAATGTGCTTTATAATCATCGGCTATGTCTTTGGCTGTCTCTACCTCCAGATTGATGGCGGAGTTAAGCAGCAGATTCTTAGCTAATGGATATAGGGATATCAGCGCCGCTGTCTCTATCGGGCGCGGCACCACACAAGAAGACTCGCCTCTCACCAATACCTTACGGAATATCTCCGACAAGCCCAACGTGGATTCATCATCAATGAGACTGTGATACGACGGCTCTGTCATATCCACAATCTTCACATCCGCCTCTCTGCACGCTTTTACAAAGGGTGTGGTGAAAGCATCCTGCTCTATTACGATCAGGGCATTGACATCTTTCACCGCGGGTATCTCCGAAGATATGCGTGGCAAGGACTCCCCTATCAATCCGTGATGGATATCGGTGGGGTTCTGCCCTGCATGTTGGAGATCGTAAAGCAATACCAGCTCTACTTCGGGATGATTAACCAATATGCGAATAAGCTCACCGGCTATTGGGTTGGCGACGCCTAATATAGCTAACTTTATCATCAATATAATTTGTCTTTATTTGATTCTTCAACGTTTGCCAAGGGGAACAATCTATTGAAAACGTCGAAAATTTCAGCATGAGACAATCCCTCTTTAAGGACACAGAAGATGGTGTCGGAACCGGGGATTGTGCCGAGGATTTCAGGCTGCATGCTCATGTCTATGTCGTAGGCCATAGCAGGTGCATACCCATTGCGAGTCTTTATCACAGCCATGTTGTTGGAAATGGCTAATGAAAGGAAGCCGATAGAGACAGTAGGATGCGATGGTGATATCTTCACTATCTTGCTAATGTGCTCTTTAATCTCAGGGCCATCCGGTACTAGATAAATAGGGCGGCCTGTCTTATCGGTAGTTTTACTGATACGTAGTGTTTTAAGATCCCTACTCAACGTAGCTTGAGTAACAGGATAACCATTTTCGCGCAGCAAAGAGCAAAGATGTTCCTGGCTGCCAATGTAGTTGTTGCGAATGAGATCTACAACAACGGATAGTCGTCTGTTACGATTTTTCATTTTTATATTCCTCCTGTGAATTAAGTCCGTTTATGTTTCCATCATTGTTTTCCATTTTTCTGCGGTCTAGCTCCGTTTTTATGGCAGAAGCGAGTTCGTAATGTTCCGTACGAGCCGCCTCTTTGAGTTTCAATCTCAAGGTATCGGAGCTGATGCCGTCAAAGCCGTTGGTAGCGGTAGGCTTATCAACGGTGACTATGGCTTGCGGTCTGATCAGCGGTTGCTTCACAGAGCACTTTAAGCCTACACTGTCGAGCATCTCGTCGGAAGCCACGACAGGAATTTTCCATCGTAGCGCCAGTGCTATCGCATCGCTGGCACGCGCGTCGATAGAGACTCTTTTAGCGCCATCGTAGGCAAGAATCTCTGCGGCATAAACATCGCCGGGCAACATCTTCAGCTCTATCTTCTCCACCTGTATGCCGAATTTTTCGAGGGTGGATACGTATAGGTCGTGAGTGAGCGGGCGCGGTGGCTTGATGCCCAACAGCATCACTTCTATGGCCTGCGCCTCGGCGACACCGATCACTATCTGCATCTTACGGTCGCCATTCTCTTCGCCCAACACCACCGCTGAATAGCCGTTGACGTTGACGTTGCGATTTATTCCTATTACGTTTAATGTCTTTAGCGTTGACATCATCATATCATAATTTAGTTTATGATTCAATAAAGCATTACACCAATGAACATCTGTCATCGTTTATGAGACTTGGGCAACTCTGTCACTATCACGCCGCTACCTAGACATAGTTTCTGGTCGGCGGAATAGATGATGCCAAATTGTCCGGGAGCGATACCCTGCACCCTCTCTTGGGTGGTGACGGTGTAGGTATCCTCTGTATCATGTAGGATCACGGCAGACAAAAACGTTGGTGAATGTCTGTTTTTAAAGGTTATCTCGAGTTTTTCACCTACATTAGGTATTGGATTCTCTGTAATCCAATGCATCTCCTGCAGTGTGAGGTTATTGCCATATTGCTTATCGGTGTCGTATCCACGCGATACGTATATGACATTATTTCGTACATTTTTTCTTACCACGTACCACGGGCCTCCGCTAAGGCCGAGGCCTTTGCGCTGTCCTATGGTATGGAACCAATATCCTTTGTGCTCCCCTATCTTCTTGCCGGTCTCGATTTCGATGATAGGGCCGAGTTTCTCGCCGAGGTGACGTCGTAGGAAATCGTTATAGTCGATTTTGCCTAGGAAGCAGATTCCTTGCGAGTCTTTTCTGCCTGCATTGGGGAGTTTAGCTTCCTGTGCCAGACGACGCACTTCGCTCTTGGGCATTTCGCCCAATGGGAAGAGTATATGGCTCAGCTGCTCATAGGAGATCTGTGCCAAGAAATCGGTTTGGTCCTTGACCGGATCCACTGCTGTGCCTAGATAGTATTTACCATCTTTCTCTACGACAGAGGCATAGTGTCCGGTAGCGGTTTTATCGTAATCCTTACCCCAACGTTGCTCAAAGAATCCAAACTTGATCATCTTGTTGCACATCATATCGGGGTGCGGAGTAAGTCCTGCTTTCACTGTATTTAGGGCATACGCCATCACGTTGTCCCAATATTCCTGATGGAGCTCCACTACCTGGAGGGGGAGGTTGTATTTGCGGGCTATAAGGGTGCAAATTTCAATATCCTCGTCGGCGCTGCAATCTCCTTCTCCGTCATCACGGCCGATGCGGATATAGAAGAGATGCAGGTCGTGCCCCTCTTGATAGAGCTTATGGACAACTACCGCGCTGTCCACGCCCCCGGAAACTAATACAGCTATCTTCATTTTCTTCATAAGCATTTAAATATTATACCTCCTCCAATTCTGTCTCTTCATTCTTGTCGTCGGTGTGGATGATATGCAGCGACAGGAAGTAGTCGATGGATATCTTACCGGGTCCGACAAGAAGGATAAAAAAGTAAACACCAAGGAACATGATTGGCAGATACCCGGGCTGCATCCATGTCAAGGCATAAGGTGCTTGCACATTCATGGATGTCAGGAGGTAATACTCAGCCACGACCATTGCCACGAATGGTGGGATGGTCATTAAACGGGTAAGGAAACCAAACATGATAAACAAAGAACAGATAATCTCGATACATATCATAGTGACGCAAACCGTGGTGGGCTGCATACCACAAATAGCGGGAAAGAGTGCCGTAGCCTCATCGAAATGCACTAATTGGCGCACGCCAAACTGAAGCATCATTATGCCTATAAACAAGCGCAAGAACATACGTCCAAGGTTTGTGTAGGAATAGCCACATGTCCAGAAATAGACCTTCTTTACCAGTTCCGAGATTTTCATATCTTATTGCGATTTAAACAGTTCTATTTATTAGTATTTCTTTGGATGATGCTTATCATCTCCTCTATGCCGAGGTTCTTCTCCAGAATGACTCCATTAGAGTCCAGGAGATAGAGCGTCGGGCTTGTTCTGATATCATACACTTCATCGAGGGCTTCACCCACTCCTACGCGCCAATTGTAGGGATAGTTGAGCAAGCTATATTCCCAACCGTCTTCGCTATCGGCGTCGGGGACGATGAAGTAGATATCCAATTTACCCTGCTCAAGCAGGTCGCTGATTTCACTATTAGTCTCCAGCTTAAGCTTTGCCAAACGGCAATCGGCGCATGAGGGACTACCAAATTCCAACAATGTAAAGGGGGCAATTGTTTCAAAACGATTGGTCTTCTTCTCCACTGTCTGATAAGTGAATGGTTGCAACTTCTGACCCTTGAGAGAGTTCTTCAGCGTCACTAGTTGTGCTTTGTATTTAGCTTTCCTCACGTCTGATATCTTCTTGTTGGAGAGCATCGTATTCAGGAACTTGATGTACACCTCGTCGATCCATACCGGAGCGGTGGGGTCATAGATAGATACTTCAGCGGCTTTGGTGAATTGATATGTAAGCGTGGTATTCTTGGATAGGTTCTTAAAGAGCGAATCCAGAGATTTATCCACCACCGTCTGGTCGGCCCAGCGCATTGCCGTGGTATATACGCCCATGGCATGGTTCAGAGCTATCTGCGCCACGCTGGTTTGATTGAAGTCAAAGTCTTTCCAGAATTGCTCTATCACGTAGTTGGAGCGACTCGCTATATCCGGCAGTGAATCCGGTGCCACAGGATACTCAAAGAGCGATGCTACCTCAACCACGGTTCTCTCCGGTGTCTCGGCCTCATCCTGGGCATAGATAAGCGTGGGGATGGTCAACGACATCGCCACCAATGATAATGAGCAAAAACGACTATATCTATTCATACTTGTTCTCCTTTAAATAATTTTCTACAATGCCATCCATGGGCTTGCGGATGATCTGTTTCACCACATATCCTCTCTCTGAGGCGACGGCTTTAAGCTGCGCGGAGAAGAAGTGAGCTATGGATCCTACGAAATATAGGTCACGCTCCTCTATCCCGACAGCGCTATATAACTCTACTACCTCGCTAAAGAATTCTCTAAAGGAATCCTCTATGAGCTTGGTAAGGTACGTTCCCTCTTCATTGGCGTCGTCGATATGATTTGCGACAAACTCTGTCAGACATGCCAAGAATTTCGCCGCATTTCCATTTCTATACACCGACGTCAATAGTGATGAATATGATATATCCGTCTCTGCAAAGAAGAGCTGCTTGAGGGATTGCGGTGCCAACGGTCTGAAGATATGTTTTATCAGCTTCTTTCCGATATACGTTCCACTCCCCTCGTCACCGAGGATATAACCTAGCGACGGCACTTTGGATATGCATTTCACGCCATCGAAATAGCAGGAGTTGCTTCCTGTGCCAAGGATAAACACCAATCCGGTATTTGACGCCGTGGCTGACAGGGCGGCTAACAGCATATCGCTACCAACTTCACAAACAATATTCTCGCCAAAAATGGTGAGCAACACCTTTTGCAATGCAGAACAAACCTCCGGGGTACTACAGCCTGCGCCATAATAGCCCACGAATTCAGGTTGAGATCCCAGTTCAGCCTTCAGCTGCTCAAAGCACTGCTTAAAGTCGGCATCGGATGCTGTCATAGGATTCAATCCCGGATAAACGAAATTTTTCACACTTTCACCCGGTGACAGATAGCTCCACTGCATTTTGGTGGAACCACCATCACATATAAGCAATCGCTTACCCTTGAGATTGTGTGTCAAATTTGTCATATTCATTCCGAATCCAAAATTACAAAAAAATTTTTAAATACACATATCTATACAGTTTTAACGTTATAATTTTAAGTATATTTCAATTTTAAGGATTCAAATTTGAATTATTATGATAATATTTACCACAAAAGAGCAAAGTATCCACAGTATTAAGGATCAAATGGCGGGTGCGCTTGAGGGTGGCTGTCGCTGGATTGAGATTGACATGCCCACTTCATGCGAGGATGAAATCGCCAAAACCATTGAGAGTATTAGACCGCTATGCGAACAGAATGAGGCAATCCTCACCCTACGCCGCGATGCCGATATGGCAAAACGGGTAAATGTGGGAGGTGTGCGCATCGACGACTCTACTATGTTTACCAGCAAGATTCGCGTTGACCTGGGCGGCAGTGCGTTTATTGGTGTTAAGATCGACGACGTAGAGGAGATGAAGCGCTTATCAAGTTATGATATCGACTATCTATGCGTGGATTATGATGCAGCGTCAGAAGATTGCAAGAGGTTTATCGCGGATGCTGTAACAATGAAAAAGCAGGAGAATATCGAGCTACCATTAGTTGCTGACGGCGACATTGCCGAGGAGGATATTCCGAACCTTATCGAGATGGGTATAAACGGGATATTTCTGAGCGGAGCTATTGCCGACAGCGAAAATCCCAAGGAGACAACATCAAAAATACTGCAAACGATTCAGAGATAAGCAGATAAGCAAAATCCGCAGGTGAAGATAATTTACTTGCGGATTTTTTTGTGCGGATATATAACAAGAAAAGGGTACGTTATTTCTAACATACCCTTTCTAGTGTCCGAGATGAGAGTCGAACTCACACGGCATTTCTGCCACTACCCCCTCAAAG
>CAZLJS010000063.1:7566-8782 GCA_964559895.1 uncultured Sangeribacter sp. | reverse complement strand
GCTTGTAGCTGCTTGCGAAGTGCGGCATTCTCATCGCGGAGCTGGGCGATGTCGGCGGTGAGGGTCAGCGTCTGGACGGTGAGGGCGTCGATGCGCTCGGTGAGTAGCTGCCGTTCGCGGTCATGGCGCTGTATCTCAGCCTCCAGGTTCTCACGTAGCAACACTATGGTGCGTTCGAGGGCGGAGACCTCCGTGCCGAGTGCGTTGGCGTTGAGCTGTCGTTGGTTTGCGGTGCGGTGTATTAAGGTGTTGAGTAGCTGGACGACTACGCCACCGCCAAATAGTCCAAGTAGTAATTCTTTCATAAGTTAGGTCTTTTTAAGATTATACCGCAAAGTTAGCAAAAACATTTCAGATACACAAAAGAATATCATCAGAAATCACAGGCTATATATGAAAGTAATATTAAATTAAGCATTGTTAAAATTAAGATAGCAACCAATTAAATAGCAGATAGATATAAATTAACCTTAGTTAAATCTTAAAAATACACTTGACATCTTAAATTATTTCATGTAACTTTGCATCGTCAACATCAAACAACGATAAATTTAAGATCGACATGAAAACTAACCAAACAGAAACTACAACAGATATTGCGGCGCTACCCGCTAACCAGGAGCAAACCGAGCTGCAGAATCAAACCGAGCCAACAGCACCAACCGAACCGGAGCAACCCGACACCACGGAGCGATCAGAAGCTGCGACGCCAACAGAGCAGACCGAACCGACTGAGCCTTCAACGCCAACCGAGCATTCCGCAGCGACAGAGCCTTCCGCAGCGACAGAGCAACCAGCTGAGCCGGATCCCATTATTTTCACCCAATCAGAGGTGGCGAAGCTAGTCGATGAGGCCTATCTCCGCGGCAAGAATGAGGCTATCAAAGCCAAGATCCTTGAAGAGACAGCGACACGCATCGACACCGCCGCCGAGACTACCCCGGGATTGGAATCGATATTCACCTTCCGCGAAAAGGTCTGGTAAAACCGCCGGGCAAGGACTGCCAGCACAGAGCATCGGGCGCCGCCAAGCCTAGTATCGGTCGCCGCCAAGCAGATAGCAAGGACGCCACCAAGCAGGCACTCCACCTGCACCAGCCTCCACAGCCCCGCTTCCTGAAAAGCAAGGGCGCTAGGCTGTGCTGAGGGCGCAAGCCCGAAGGTGTCAGGCGGCAGCCCCGTTAGCCAAGCGGCTCTCCCTTTCTCCTCCTTTTTT
>CAZLJS010000063.1:1505-7466 GCA_964559895.1 uncultured Sangeribacter sp. | reverse complement strand
TTTTTTAATTTACAAACCATAAAAACTAAACAAAAATGGAAAAACAAAACAACCTAGTCACCGGCTTCGACGGTGGAACACACGTCACCGGAGCCCCATTAACCACTGATTTGGCGCAAGCCGCCTCCCCATCACTATTGCGCAACGCTATCGACCGCGCCGTGACCAAAGTGCGCCCCATGGCGACACCTCTCGACCAGATAAGCCGCATGGGACATGTGCGACAAGTAGATGCCCTCGAAGTCGATTACTACACCGCCGATATTCGCAAGGACACCTCCAAGGTCATTGCCGTATCGCACATAGCCACCCTCGACGACGGTTTCTATAAATTGCGATTCAAAGTCGAAGACCCGACCCTCTTTGAGCCCACCGAAACCATCTTCATCAACGATGGCAACAACTCCAATTACACCGGTTATGTCAGCGTCCGCAATGACGATTCCATCGAAGTCATCTGCAAATTGACCGAGGAGGACCTCGACGGCTGTAAGAGCATCGTGAGGATGGGCCGCGCCGCCACCCAGCTCGACGTGCAGTCACCACAGTTCAGCGTCCTTCCACACAAGCGCACCAACATGTGCCAGATCTTCAAGATGCAGATTGAGCAGAGCATGGTGATGAAGCTATGCCACAAAGAGATAGGCTGGGACTTCACCGACCAGCAGGAGGCCGCCATCTATGATATGCGCCTTGGCATGGAGAAGCAGTTCCTCTTTGGCGAGAAGATGAAGATTTTCGATCCCGAGAAGAACGAGAACGTGACCCTCACCGAGGGTATCTGGACGCAAGCCGGCAAGGAGATCAACGTCACCATCGACAAATTTGACTCCAACGCCCTGGTGGATCTGCTCCGCGAGTCATTTACCGGCAACAGCGGTTCACGCAAGAAGATTCTCATCGCCGGTTCGGGGCTCATCGCCGCCCTCAATAAGATTGAGAACCAGAAAGTGATCACCGCCCTTGACCAGGAGACCATCTGGGGTATCGACTTCAACGCCTTGCAGTCTAAGTTTGGTCGCTTGTATGTGGTCTTCTCAGAGGTATTTGACGTGATGGGAATGCCCAACAACGGCATCATCGTTGACCCCGAGTATATCCAGAAGCATGTCTTCATCCCCTTCCGTGCCGACCGTCTGGACCTCCGTGGCAGCGGACAACGCAACACCGAGGCGATGGTCCTCACCGAGGCTTCATGCCTTACCCTGAGATATCCCCAAGCACATGCTCGCATTGTGGGCGTTTAATGACTATTCTACCTACCATAAACGACGGGAACGCATCATCCGGAGGTGCGTTCCCACAATCTAATCCTTTAGCAAATCTTTTAATCCTTTTACCTTAAAAATTATGCAAATCAAGTACACCAAAAACGAGATTATAAGTATGCTTCGCGACATGCTTGGCATCCCCCTTTCGCAGAGCATAGATATCGACGATAGCGTTAACGACGAATTGATTGCCGCGTTTCGTCGTCGCTATGTGGCACTGTTTGCCACGGCGCCTTCGGAGCAACTGCCCGTGATGGAGCTGGCCTCTGAAGTGCAGGGTGAGTATGTGTCGCCCGGCTACGTGGTGGTGCCCCTGCCGGATAGATGTTTCGAAGTGATGAGCTTGCGCCTCAGCGGTTGGAACGTTGACGTATGCAAGGTCTATTCCACCGATAGCGAGCTGTTTCTTAGGCAGAGCTACCCGTTGCTTCGTGGCAGCGTCGAAGCACCCGTGGCGTTTCAACGCGGTAATATGCTGCATATCTTCGGCGCGCCGAGTGACAGCGCTGCCGGCGACATATGCGAGGTGAAATCACTGCGTGCCACGGCTATCCCCGCCTCCGACGAGGAATATCTGTTGACGCCCTGGATGTTGGACCAACTAATGAAAGAGATAGGCCATGGAGACAGATAAGAAACTATTGTCGCGGGCACGTGAGAGCTGGGTGTCGCTGGAGCCCTTTCGTCGCAAACGGCGTCTGTGCAAGCGATATGCCTATGGCAATGCCGGCACTCCCGACAACTGCAACCCCAACAACCTTATTCGGCAATTGGTGAAATCTGTGGTAGGGCGCTACCGTTACCTCACGCAGGGGGAGACGCTGCGTCTGAACCCCGACGCCTCGTTGGAGCGTGATGCACGCGGACTGGAGGAGTTCCTCATCTCCGGCAGTGTCTTTCAGCGCATCAGCGACGGAGCGTTCCGCAACGTCTCAGCCAACCGCATCCTCTTTGAGCGCTTCAAGGAGAGCGACGGCGCCGACCTGCAATTCATCGGGATGCTTCACGACATGAGCCGTGCGGAGCTGCTGCGTGCCTTCTCGCTGGGTGACGTGGCGCGTGGCGTGGAACTATTGCGCAGCTACGCCGGCACCGCTGCCGACCTTGTCTCCTCACCTTGTGGCGAAGAGTCGGTGGATTTCGACACCCCCGACGCCGTGGAGACCTGCCGCGTGATAGAGGTGTGGCAACGTGTCTCAACACCTATCCTTCGCTGTCACGACGCTGAGAAGGGTGAGTATGGCGAGGCCCTGTATAGCGAGAACGCCTACGACTCCCTGGTGAGGCTTAATGAGCAGCGCAAACGGGACAAGAAGGAGCTGATAACCATACTGTTGGATAGCCGTGAGTGCTGGGAGGAGGTGTGGCTCACACCACGCGGAGAGGTGCTGCGCCGCTGTCGCCATGATGATGCCATCCCACCCTTCGCACTGAAGCTCTATCCCCTCATTGACGGCGAAGTGCATAGCCTCGTAGAGGATGTGCTCGGTCAGCAGCAGCTGGTCAACCGCATGGTGGCGCTACTCGACGAGATACTGTCACATTCCGCCAAAGGGGTGCTACTCTTCCCCGCGGACCAGTTGCCCGAAGGGTTCACATGGCGTGATATGCGTCGCATCTGGTCTGACCCGGGCGGAATCGTCCCATATAAGCGCACCTCGCGCAACGTGTCGCCACAGCAGGTCAACACCTCGGGATGGAGCAGCGGCGCCGCCGATATGCTTAAGTTACAGCTACAACTATTTGACGAGGTGGCAGGCGTCTCCTCCTCGGTGCGCGGCAACACCTCCGCGGCCATCGGTGCCGATGCCTTGCGTCGCGAGACCGAGAACTGCACTATCGGTATGCTCGACATCCTTGCCGCCTACGCCGCCTTTACACATAAACGAGATCTAACCTTTAACCTCAACAAATCCAAATGAATACGATGCAATTGTCGGATATCCAGCGTGGAGTGACGCTCTCCGCGGATAATCCCCTGAATATCAAGCTGCCGCAGTTCTCCGTATATGGAGCCACGGCGCTCAGCGTCAACCTACGTCACGGCGAGGACGATGCCCTTGAGGGGCTGCGCCGTGAGATGGATGGCGTGACCATGACACGCAGCGTGATAGCTACCGACCGCCGCGTATCGGGCACTAACCTCCTCTCCGTGTGGGACAACGATGGCAAGCTATACCTTTATCTGGAAGGCGTCTATACCCCTGACGGTGAGTATGAGAGCCTTGAGTCGATGATCTGCGCGCTCCCTGCCGCGGTGGCGGAGTGCAGTAGCGTCGGTGAGTTCCTGGTGCTGCGCTTGGAGGATAAGCGCCTATTCTTCCTTCTTTGGGAGAGCGCCACCCGTGAATACAGCTCTATGGGGCTGTTGCCATCGTTGCCGGAGGTCACCATACGACGTGTGGAACAACCCGATATCGAGGTCACCGTAGCGGCACAGGAGTTTAAGGATACGGCGGCTGACCTGCGTGGCGGTGTCCCCACAGCAGTGACGAGCCAGGTAGGTGGCGCCGTGGTCGCAGCCTGGCAGGAGGGCGTGGCGCGTGCCCATGCCAAAGGGGCGTTTGTGCAGCCCGTGGTGGCGCGCGTGGGGCTACGCCTTTGGGATGGCTCGCTATATTACCTATCTGACCCGATTGAGATACCTGATATGAGCTATGTCGGCGCCACTGCCATTAATATGCAGCTTGTCAAGGATAGCGAGGGGTATAGCGGTACGGCAGCCACAAACCTCTATGTGCCCAACTATCAGCTATCTGTGCGTGTGGAACGCGGCGTGGAGAATGACTGGTCCAGTGTGGTGCGTGGCATCGAGCTGTATATCAGCACCGAGCAGGAGATACTGTCGGGCACCGTGGGCGCTGTATATTACGTCAGCACCTCCGACACCCTGCGCTGCACTCTCCCCATCAACGACAGCACCCTCTTGGCGGCGTCGCTTGCCGACCAACCGATGCTGCTCACCACCCGCTATTCCGCCATCACTGTCGGTGCCTATACCCTGCCATGGCGTAGCGGCACGGCCAAGGTGATGACCACCGTCACCCCTCCCGATGGTAGTGCGCAACATATCTGCAGCCATGGCGGGTTCCTGCACCTCCTCTGCGACAAGACGTTGACGACGATGCTCCGCGGCAACCCCTTTGTCGTAGCCTCAGCCACGGTGCTCGGCGAGGATGTCACCGCGATGATGGCGCAGCCCTGTGGCGGTGGCGCTTATACCCGCCAATACCTCTATCTCTTTGGCGAGAGTGGTGTCTATGCCCTCACTCACGATTTCTATGGCAACCATGTCAACTGTCGCCGCATCTCCCCGTTGACGCTCGTTGACGACGACGCTATCGCCGTGGCTGACGATGGGGTATGGATCATCTCGCATGAAGGGGTGCTGGCGTTGCTGAAGGATAGTAAGGTGCAGGTGAGGATGCGCGGACTGACGATGGCGTGTCGGCTGGCGTGGCACCGTGCCCTGAATGAGCTGTGGGTGATGGCAGACACGTGGCCGGTGGCGTTGGTGCTGCAGGATGATGGCAATGCCTATCTGCGAACGCTGATGTCGCCGCAGTGGGTGAGCCGCCACGGAGAACTGCTTTATCTGCGCAAGGTGGTGGACAAGACGTCGCCGGATAGGTATGTGACGCAGCTGTTTAGGGTGGCGCATGAGGCCCCGACGGCGGGCAATGAGTGTGATTTAGCGTTGCTGACCATGCGCGACCTACCCTTGCCCAAGGATGGCAGGGTGATGGCGGTGATAAGCCTCTACGGCCAACAGGTCAGTGCCGATGTAGAGATTACCCTCACCGCTCCGCTGATACCCTCCTATGAGCGCACGGTCAAAGGTTCCATCTCCGGCAATATCCTGATGGAGCGTATCATACCCCTCACCGCTCCCCGTTTGAAGCAGTTGCGCCATGACGCACAAGCACTCGCCGAGGTCTCGATATCCGGCAGGTTTCCTCTGCTAAAATATGTCAAATTGGAAAGTATAGATAAATAAAAAACCGACTCAAATCTTCACAGACTCCGTCGGCTGAATTGGGTTCTTTTTTTATCCACATTGCAAAGGTAACAAATAAAATCAAATAAACAAACAGTAAAAAAAGAGTTTATTCATTTTAGAAAATTGTCGTTTAAATTTTCTGGATGAATCCCCTTTTTCTACCACAAAAAACATAAACATGGAAATAAATTTAAACTTTATTAATACAGAGGAAATTTACCATTCCTACCTCCAAGCCAGTTATTATTTTTCTTCCGGGAAGGATGATAATTGTCAAAATAGTATCAACAATGGTCCGGAATTGTCTAATTTGCCACTAAAGAGGGGCAAAGAGAGCCCTTTGTATCCTTATTGGCGCATCGCCATGAGGGAGTTGCAACATATCATCGCCCCCTGGAGCGAGAATTTTGCATGGAAAAATGAATATACAGAAGTTGTCATAAATATTAAAACGAAAGGCTCCAAATCGGAAACTTTGGCAACTAAAATCCATGATAACGTCACCGGCGTCATGGATCTGTATCTATGGGAGAATATCCTCTATACTGCCAAGATTCGCCGCGACGATCGCCTGTTGCTCGACACCAAGAATTGCCTGCTCGAATGGCTCTGTTATTTGGAGTCCTAATGACCGGGCTTTCTGAAATACTCGTAAACGCTGTAAATACTCGCAAACGCTGTAAATACTCG